>JBHENV010000129.1:0-24807 GCA_046261895.1 Candidatus Limnocylindria bacterium | reverse complement strand
CCCGACCGTCATCGGCCAGTCCGTGCTCGATCCGATCCTTCCGCCACTCCACCTGGTGGTCTGCGGCGCAGGCCCGGATGCCGGGCCGCTGGTGGCTGCCGGCCTGAGGCTCGGGTGGCGCGTCGCCGTGGTCGACCCTCGTCGTTCGCTGCTGCGCCAGGAGCGCTTCCCGGGTGCCACGCTGAGCGATGCCGAGCCTGGTCGGGCGGCCGACGCCGTTGGCGCCGGCGAGTGGACCGCCGTCGTGCTCATGAGCCACGACTACCTGCGCGACGCCGCGTTCCTCGCGAGCTTCCTGGGACGTGGCGTTCCGTACCTCGGCGTGCTCGGTCCGCGCGAGCGAACGGAGCGGCTCCTGGCGGAGCTGGTCCAGGCGCCCGGCAGCGCGGACCTTGCGGCCATTCGTTTCCCTGCCGGCCTCGACATCGGGGCAGACGGCGCCGAGGAGGTTGCCACGGCCATCATCGGCGAGATCCTGGCAGTCCTGAGAGGCCGCACCGGCATTCCCCTGCGCGATCGGCCCGGTCCGATCCACGGGTAGGTCAGCCGCCGATAAAGCTCATCTCCACCTTCGGCAGCTCGACGGTCTCCAGCGTGCGCAGCTCGGAGTAGCGGTCGTCGCGGCCCGTCCAGATGACGCGCACTGCCTCTGCCAGGTCCGCCTCGGTGGTTCCGGAGCGAACGATCGAGCGCAGGTCGTGGCCGGCGGTCGCGAACAGGCAGGTGAAGAGCTGGCCATCGGCCGACAGCCGTGCGCGGGTGCAGTCGCCGCAGAAGGGCTGGGTGACGCTGTTGATGACGCCGATCTCGCCGGCCCCATCGCGGTACCGGTAGCGCTGTGCCACCTCGCCGCGATACTCCGCGGCGACCGGCTCAAGCGGCCAGCGGCCATCGATGGCCGCCACCACCTCGGTGGCCGGCACGATGTCGTCCAGGCGCCAGCCATTCGAGTGTCCGACGTCCATGTACTCGATGAAGCGCACGGTCGTCCCGGTGCCGCGGAAGCGCTCGGCCAGGTCACCGATGGCGTGCTCGTTGAGACCGCGCCGGATGACCGCATTGAGCTTGATCGGACCGAGGCCGGCCTCCTCCGCCGCCACGATGCCGTCGAGGACCCGCGACACACCGAAGCCGACGTCGTTCATGGCCTTGAAGGTCTCATCGTCGAGCGCGTCGAGGCTGACCGTGACGCGGTGCAGGCCGGCGTCGGCCAGCGACTCCGCGTGGCCGGCGAGCATGGACGCGTTGGTGGTGAGGGTCAGGTCGTCGATGCCCACGATCGCCGCCAGCCGCGCCACCAGGCTCTCCAGGTTCCGCCGCACGAGCGGCTCGCCGCCGGTTAGGCGAACCTTGCGCACTCCCAGCGCCACGCAGGCGCGAACTACCCGCTCGATCTCCTCGAAGTCGAGGATCTCGGCCCGGGGCAGAAAGGCGTGGTCAGGGCCGAAGACCTCCTTCGGCATGCAGTAGACGCAGCGGAAGTTGCAGCGGTCGGTGACGCTGACACGCAGATCGTGCATCGGGCGGCCGAGGGTGTCGAGGACGGTGAGCGGAGAGGTCATGAGCATCGATCGTGGCAGCCATCGGCGAGGAGCGCAACGACCGGGCGAGGCTCGGCGTCATGCTCGGCTCGGCCAAGTGAGGCGTCTGCCGCCCTCGGGGGCGCAAACGGGACGGGAACCACGTCAGCCGAGCAGCCGAGAGGCGCCGATCATGCCGCCCAGCACGACCGCGGTCAGCCCCCCGCCCACGAGTGCCACGCGGGACGCCAGCCTCTCGCAGCGCGGGAGCGACATGCCGCCCAGCCCGAGGCCCAGCCCGAGCGCGCCAGTCAGGAGCAGCACCGAAGCCACCACCGTCGCAGGGTTGATGAGCGAGACGCTGCGGCCATCATCGATCGCGCCGGCCGACATGGTGAACGCGAATCGCTGCCGAGAGATTTCGACGTCGCCAGCCGAGGAGAGGATGCGGACTCTCGTGTCCCACTGGCTGCCGTCCGCGAGCACGACCGCATCGGCGACCCAGTCGACCGTGCCGTCATCGCTGTCCGTCGTCGCGGGCATGCCGCCACCGCCGTGGTCCATGCCCGCGATGCTCGGGCCTCCCTCGGGGAGGAGCGGCACGCGCGTGGTGCTCCCGTCGTCGAGCCGGTCGAGGCCGAGCTCGAGCGTCGATGCGGCGGCGATCGCATCGGACGTGGTCACGACGACGCGATTGAGCCCCGGCCGTCCCGGGACGATCTCCATGCCCATGCCGGGAGCCGTGTTGCCGAAGGCATCCGGGATCGGCTCGATGGCGACCCCGGTCGGCTCCTCGATCGGCGGCGTGACGGCGAGCGCCGCGGTCATCAGCAGGACCGTGGTTGCCAGTGTGGCCTCGAGCGTGATCCGGCTCCGAAAGCCATCCAGCCAGCCCATCATTCGACCCCCGTCAAGGAAGTTCAACCCGCCCAGCGCCAGCGCGCCGGCCGCAAAGCCCGACTTGATCAGCAGCGTGCGCCCGTACTCCGTGCCGAGGTCGAGGAGAGTCCCGGTCTGCACGAAGGCGGCGTAGACGCCGGTGAGGACGACCAGGCCGATGGAGACGAGCGCCAGGGCGGAGAAGCGTGGCATCAGGGATCGCATCGAAGGAGCGGGCGATGGCGTGAGCAGCTCGGGACGCACCGCCAATCCCAGCAGAGCCACGATGCCGCCGATCCAGACCGCCGCCGCGACGACGTGCACGACCTGGCCGGCGATCGGCACCGGTCCCGGCAACGCCGCCGCGTGCCCCGCCATGACGAGCAGCACGATGCCGACGAGGCCCGTCGCCGCCGCCACCGATCGGGCCGACCGAGGCCCAAGGATCAGCAGTGCCGCGCCACCGGCGCCGGCCACCAGGCCGCGGGCTACCTGCAGCATGCCGTTGCGGGTTCCGCCCAGATACTCGCCGATGCCGCCGGCTTCGAGGCCCGAGGCGGTCGCGGCAACCAGGGTCGCCACGGCGGAGACCAGCAGCACGCCGCCCAGGCCGCGGGCGAGAAGGGTCGGCATCGGTCCGATCCTGATCACGACACGGTGGAAGATCGCCAACCCCAGTGCCAGAAGGAGTCCGACGTACGTCAGCCACCGCCCGACCACGGCGATCGGATCGGTCTGGCTGTGGACCATGCCGCCGCCCGGCTCGCTCACGATCGTGCCGTCCACCTCGCCGATTCCGAAGCTGAGGAATCCCTCGGCCGTGTGTCCGTCCGCCGCCGACAGCGTCCGCCAGGTGAGCTGGTAGATGCCGTCGTCGAGGTTGGGATCGGCGACGACCAGGGCGTACGGATCGTCGGGGTCGATCTCCCCGGTGCGCGCGAGGATGCCCCTCCCGTCGTCGGTGGCCACGTCGAGCGAGGTGACCTGGACCTCGAGCCGCTCGCTGAAGACGAGGCGGATCTCGTCGGGGGACTCGGGCAGCACCGCGCCCGAGCCCGGAGAGCTGACGACCAACGTG
This sequence comes from Candidatus Limnocylindria bacterium, assembly GCA_046261895.1. GTDB lineage: Bacteria > Chloroflexota > Limnocylindria > QHBO01 > QHBO01 > JACDBZ01. The sequence goes on along the minus strand of JBHENV010000129.1, from coordinate 21,330 downwards.
GCGTGGGCCAGCACTCGTCCACCCGCGACTCCGGGCACGGCCGGTCCCGCGAGCATCGCGAGCACCGCCAGGAAGCCGGCGAGGCCGGCGACGCGGCGGGCCGGCAACGGAAACATCAGGATCGGCGCCGCGCCAGTGTCAAGCCGAGGGCGGCCAGTCCAGCCACGAGGCCGGCGGCTCCCAGGACGAGGGCGAGCGTCGCGGTCCCTGCCGCCGCGGCCCCCTGCTCCGCGTCTCGGGCGGTGTCCCCCGCAGCCGGAAGGACCACGGGAAACTGGCCGCCGGTCACGTCCTGCACCTCACTGAACGTGTCCGGTCCCGAGGTGAACGACTCATCGACCTCCTGCTCCTCGACCGTGCCGAAGATGCGGAAGGTGTACGGACCCGCGGCGGTCGGGAAGAAGACCGACCGGTACGCGCCCGGCTCGCCGAAGCGTGGCGAGATGGGTAGATCTCGGGTGCGGCCGTCGAAGGTGACCTCGGCCTCGAGCGTCTCCTCGAGACCGTCGACCGACTCCTCGCCGAGCGAAACGCGCAGGTCGAGCCCGCTCTTCTGGCCGCTGTAGACCGGTTCGTCCAGGAAGCCGACGGCAAAGGTGTAGTCGCCGATCTCCCGGGACTCATGGGCAAGGGTGGCGCCGACGCTGACGATCATGGTCAGCACACCACCCAGGACGGCAGCCCGCCCAAGGCGCTGGAACATGTTGGTGACTCCTCGTGGTGGGGCGTCTGTCGGCGCCCGATGCGTTCGAATCAGCTGTGCTGAACGAACACCACGGGCGGAGCGCGGCCCGCCATCGAGAGTGCGAGCGGCGAGAGCCGACGGGCCGCGATCCGAAGCGGCGGCCGCGGAAGGCTCAGTCGTGGGTTGCGGAAGGCGCGGCCCAGCGCAACGGCGATGGCGACGAGCATCTCCCGCTCCATGCCGCCGATCGCGGTGGCCAGGAGAGCGGCAAGGCCCGTGATGAGCGCGATGACGGGGAGGGCGAGCGGGTACTCCGGCCCGAGCAACGCCCCGAGCCCCGGCGCATGCATATGCGTGACCGCGTGTTCGATGTTCTCCTGGAGCAGGAAGCCGGCGCAGACGACGGCGAACAGGCGTAGCCAGGTCGCCGGTAGGCGGCTCCATCGCGGTCGCTTGACGTTTGCGCCGATCCCGCTCGCCCGTTGGCGAAGGTGGCGCAGACGAGCCAGCACGCCGAAGCCTGCCGCGAGTCCAACCAGGCCAAGCGCAAGGCTGGCGAGACCCCAGTAGTCGTGGCCGGCCTCGCGCAGGACGCGGGTGAGCGACTCCCCGGGACCGATCTGCACCGCGTAGACGGCGTCGTGGCCCAAGAAGAGCGCAACGCCCGCCAGCGCCCAGAAGGCGAGCCGTGACGGCACGCGCGCGAGCGTCGCTTCGATCTTCACGTCAGTTCATACGTATGCTGGCACGCGCGCGCATGCCTCAGGCGGACTCGCCGTGGCCGTGGGGATGCTCGACCATACGCATCCGGAGCGACGGAAGCGGGCGCGGATCCGGATCGGGCTCGTATTCGTCGGTCTCGTCCGCGACGGCGTAGGTCCAGCGCGGCCCGTCGGCCGCGATGGTCTCCAGCGCATCGGCGAAGGCGTCGATGTCGGCCCTTGTCGAGCCGAGCCCCAGGCTGAGGCGAGCGGCGCCCGGCAGGCGCTCGTGATGGCCGGCGCGCGTCGCGCTGAGCAGCCGGTCCACCTCGGCGCCGCTGACTCGCAGGAGCCGCATCATGAGCGGATGGGCGCAGAAGCAGCCATGGCGGATGCCGATGCCGTGCTCCGCCGAGAGGACCGCCGCGAGCATATCGTACGGAATGCCCCGCAGGTTGAAGGTCAGAAGGCCGACGCGCGGGTGGTCGGCCGGCCAGACACGGTAGTGCTCGAAGGCCCCGATGTCGGCCGTCCGGGCGCGCGCGTAGTCGAGCAGCGCTCGCTCCTCCGTCGCGATCCGTTCCATGCCGGCGGACGCCAGCGTGTCGCAGGCCACGCCGAGCGCCACGGCGCCGATCACGTTGGGCGAGCCGGCCTCCTGGCGATCGGGAAGATCGGCCCACAGCGTCTCCTCGACCGTCACCAGCTTCACTGCGCCGCCACCCCGCAGGAACGGGTCGCCGGCGACGAGCCAGTCCCGCTCGCCGATCAGCGCCCCGGCCCCGTATGGCGCGTACAGCTTGTGGCCGGACAGGGCGAGATAGTCGATCCCGTCGCGCTGCATGTCGATCGGAACGTGCGGGGCGAGCTGCGCCGCGTCGACCAGCAACCTGGCCCCGTATGCATGCGTGACGCGCGCGATCTCGGCGATCGGCCAGATCTCGCCGGTCACGTTGCTGGCGCCGGTGACGGCGACCAGGTGCGGGTCCTCGCAGTGCGGCAGGTCGCGGAGCGTCTCCGCCAGCTGCTCGAGCATCTCGGCCGGCGTCTCCGGGACGGGCAGGTACCGGACGCCGATGCGCTTCCATGGCAGCAGGTTGGCGTGATGCTCACCCGCGAAGCAGACGACGTGGGTGCCGGCCGGCAGCGTTCCGGCGAGCAGGTTGATCGAGTCGGTCGTGTTGCGAGTGATGATCACCGCGTCGTCGTCCCGCCCGTTGACGAACCGCCGGATCGACTCGCGAGCGCCCTCGTAGGCTGCCGTCGAGGCACGTGACTTGAAGCCGGCTCCACGATGAACGCTCGAGTACCAGCCGAGCAGCTCGCCCACCGCCTCGCGCACGACCTGGAGTGCCGGCGCGGAGGCCGCGTAGTCGAGGTTGACGTATCGACGGGTCCCGCCGGTCACCAATGGCACCGCCGTATCGGCGCCGATCAGGCGCAGAAGATCGCTGCCGTGGACCGATGCGGTTGGCTCTCGGGTGGCCGTCATCGGCTCCATCCTACGCCCCGGGTCAGGGCAGGAGCACCAGCTTTGTGGCTGCCAGCACCAGGACGATCGCCAGTGCCCGCCGAAGGTTGAGGATGCTGAATCGTACGGCGCCCAGCCAGGAGCCGATGAGCCCACCGACGGCGACCGATGCCACCCACAGGGGGAGGGCCGGCGGCAGGCTGATCCCACCCGTCACCATGCCCGCCAGCCCGGCGACCGAATTGACGAGGATGAAGGCGCCCGACAGGCCGGCGGCATCGCGGGTTCCGGTCCAGGCAGCGAGCACCAGCAGCGGGGTCAGGAAGACGCCGCCTCCGGTTCCGGTCAGGCCGGCCAGCAGACCGATGACGGCGCCGGCCGCGATCCCGGCCGCAACGGGGACGCCCGGCGCCTGCTGGTCATCGGTTGGAACGGCGGCGGTGGCCAGCCGCCAGGCACCGGCAAGGAGGACGATCGCCACGAGCGGCCGGTACAGCTCGCCCGGCAGCTCGATGCTGCCGCCGACGAACGCCATCGGGATGGAGCCGGCGGCCAGCGGCACGAGAGTGCGCCATGGAAGGTGACCGGCACGGACGAAGCGCGTCACGACGATACTGGCGACGAAAAGGTTCAGCACGAGCGCCGTCGGCCGCATAGTGCCCGCGGCGACGCCCACGAGCGCCATGGCGGCGAGGTACGCCGAGGCGCCCGCATGGCCGACGCTGGCATAGAGCAGCGCGGCGGCAAAGAAGAGCGCCGCCAGCAGCAGCGAGTCTGGGCTCACCCGGCGGCTGCGGAGGGATCCTTGCGACGCAGGAGGATGCCGAGGTACGCCTTCCACGGCCCGACCTCGACGTCGTGAGACCCGGCCATGCCCGCGAAGACCTGCGTCACGTGGTCGAGATCGTGGACCGCCCAGGTCGCGAGCAGCTCGCGCAGGGTGACCTCGCCGAGGGAGGGATGCAGGCCGCGCCGGTCCAGATCGTCATCAGTGACGAGGTCGGCGAGGCGCGCCAGGTTCTCGGCGCGCAGCCTGGCGAAGTGCTCGATGAGCTCGTCGAGGGATGCATCGGTGTCGCGTTCGGCGTGCGCGAATCGGTCGAACTTCTCGAACGGCAGCGCCGTTCCATGCTCGAGAATGCGCTCGGTTCGCTCGATCCAATCGGTCAGCTCGCCCGTGATCAGGTGGCCGATGACGTCGCGCGGGCGCCAGCCGTCCGGCACGTCGGTCGTATCGGTCCAGGATTCCGGCAGGCCCTCCAGCAGCGCGCGGAGCAGCGTAGGTGTTCGCCGCAGCAAGTCCGTCGTCTCGCCGATGAAGTTCGTCACGGCACTGATCCTACGTCAACGGCCCTGGCCGAAGCATTCGCGCCGCATCGACGGAGTGCCCACGCCGTTCAGCCCGGAAGGTCGCGGTCGGCCTCGATGAAGGCCGCGCCGAGGACGCGGGCGACCGTTGGGAAGGCATGGATCGTATCGGCGAGGGTCGCGAGCGGGATATTGGCGCGGATGGCGAGCACGCACTCGTGGATTGCCTCGGACACGGCCGGTCCGGCCATGAAGGCGCCGACCAGGACGCGCTCGGCCCGGTCGACGACGATCGTGCAGTGACCCTCGACCTCCGCGGTGTAGCCCTTGGCCGAGGTCCCGATGTCGGCGGTGTACTCGGCCGCGTCGATGCCGCGCTCCTTCGCCTGCTCCAGCAGCAGGCCGACCGACGCCGTCTCCGGATCGGTGTAGATCGCGCGTGGGATGGCGTGAAGGACCGGCCGAAATGCCTCATCTCCAAGCGCGATGCGTGCGGCCGCCTCACCGGTGTAGTGGCCGAGATGGGTGTGCATCTCCGGTCCTCCGACATCCCCCACGGCGTAGACGTTCTCGGCGATTCGGAGCCGATCGTCCGGCGCGAGGGTGCCGTTTTCGGGGGTCACGTCGATCGTCTCGAGACCGAGGCCATCGAGCGGCATGTCGCGCCCGATGGCGAGGAGGACCTCGTGCCCTTCCACCGGATTGCCGCTGTCGATCTCGATCAGGTGAGCGCCGTCGCGACCCTCGCCGGCACGAACGCGCGTCGCCCGCGCCCCGAGCCGCAGCGTCACGCCGTCGCGCTCGAGGGACCTGCCGAGCAGCTCGGTGGAGCGCGGGTGCTCTTTGTCATTCACCCGGTCGCGAGGATGGATCAGGGTGACCGGCACGCCGTAGCGGGCATAGACCTGCGCCAGCTCGACGCCGGTGGGGCCGGCGCCGAGGATCGCCAGTGAACGCGGGAGCTCACCCGCCGCGGTGCCCTGGACGTTGGTCCACGGGTGCGCTTCGGCAAGGCCGGGAAGGTCCGGCACGCGGCTGACGGAGCCGACCGCGACGATCACCGCGCCCGCCTCGAGCTCGCGGTCGCCGACGCGCACGCGACCCGGTCCGGCGAGCGTGGCGGAGCCGCGGATCACCGTTGCGCCAGCGCTCTCGAGCGACGTCACGTGGCCGGAGTCGTCGGGCTCCTCGGTCTCGGTTCGGTTGATCATGTAGTCACGGAAGTCCGAGGCCCGTTGCCAGGGATAGTCGCCGCCGGCCCGATGGACCGCAGCGGCGTGGAGCAGCGCCTTGGATGGCATGCAGGCCCAGAACGGGCACGATCCGCCGAAGAGGGCGCGGTCGATGATCGCGACCGAAGCGTCCTTCGAGCGGGCGTAATGCGTCGCCGCCTCGCCAGCGGTCCCGGCGCCGATGACGACCAGGTCGAACTGTTCCATGCCGCGGATGATAGGCGCCACGAGCTGGCACGCGATCTGCGTCTGGGACGGACACAGATCACACGTAGTTGGGGAAGCAATCTGATGACCGTACAGACCAGCCATCACTATCGCTCGGGCAGCGGCATCCAGTCGCCGATCGACGATCAGCTCTACGACCTGCTTCAGGCGCTCACCAGCAAGTGCGAGGCGATCGAGGCGTACGCCAAGTACGAGGAGGACGCCGATGGTGAGAACAAGCAGATCTTCCAGGAGCTCGCCCGCGAGGACACCAAGCACGCCGAGCGCCTCCTCGACGCGCTGCGCACACAGCTCAATCGCTGAGGGGGATCTCCACTCCCGAGATCCAGACCCGGGAGGGCCGCACCGAACCCAGGTTGAGGGCAAAGGCACCCTCGTGCTCGGCGTCCCACGCCACCAGGTCGGCGGCCATACCGGGTCGAAGCGTCCCGACGCCCTCGCGGCGCACGGCAGACGCCCCGCCCGATGTGGACGCCGTGAGCGCTTGGGTGACGCTCATGCCGAGCAGCGCTGCACCGAGGCCGATGACGAGCGGCATGGCGCCGAAGCCACCGAACGTGCCCGCGTTCCCGTCACTGGCGAGGGCGACGGTCGCTCCAGCGCGAATCAGCGCCCGCGCCGGCGCCTGACCGCCGCGGAGCACGGCGGCCGGAGCGGGGAGCAGGGTAGCCACGGTCGACGACGCGGCCAGGGCGTCGACGCCGGCGTCGTCCAGTTGCTCGAGGTGGTCGACCGATGCTGCCCCGAGCCGGACGCCGAGCTGCGTGGCACCCGTGCGCTCGAGCTGATCGGCGTGCAGCCGGACACCCAGTCCGGCCGTCGCGGCGGCACGGCCGATCCGCTCGGTGGCGGCCAGGTTGAAGAAGCCGGCATCAGCGAAGACGTCGACGAAGTCGGCCAGGCCTTCACCGGCGACGGCCGGGATCATGTCATGGGCCACATGGGCCGCGTATTCGGCCATCGAGCTGGCCTCCGGTGGAACGGCGTGGGCGCCGAGGAAGGTGCGGACCACCCGCACCGGCAGCCGATCCGCCACGCGGCCGATGATCCGCAGATGGCGCAGCTCCTCGTCGAGGGACAGACCGTAGCCGGACTTGCACTCGACGGTCGTCGTCCCGGCGGCCAGGGCCGCTCGCAGGCGGGCCTCGACGAGGCGCTCGAGCGCCTCGTCGTCGGCCTGGCGGGTGGCTCTCACGGTCCTCAGGATGCCGTTGCCATCCGAGTACGCCGCGCCCTCCAGCCGCGCGGCCGCCTCGTCGGACCGGTCGCCGGCAAAGACGGGGTGGGTATGGCTGTCCACCAGGCCCGGGGTCACCAGCGCCGGCCCGAGGTCGACCCGCTCGCCGGCGGGCGCGTCGGTGGGTGATCCGACCCACGCGATCCGGCCGTCGCGGATCAGCAGCGCCCACGGCGAGATGCCCACCGGCGCCAGCCGTCCGGAGCCGGTGAGGAGCATCGGCTCAGACGACGCGGCGGCCGGTGACCAGCCGGATGACGATGGCCCACAGCATGGGTGGAGCGTAACGGGTCGCGCGCTCGTACACTCGCGCGTATGGCGGGCAAGCCGGCGATCCTGGCGGTCGACGACGATGCTCCGGTGCTCCGCGCCGTCGAGCGTGTCCTTCGCGCCCGCTATGCCGGCGACTACCGAATCATCGGGGCGGGCTCCGGCCAGGATGCCCTGGAGGTGGTCCGAGAGCTGACGCGCCGAGGCGACCCGATCGCTCTGTTCCTGGTCGACCAGCGCATGCCGGTCATGACGGGTATCGAGCTCCTCACCGAGGCGCTCCCGCTCCAGCCGGATGCAAAGCGCGTGCTCCTCACCGCCTACGCCGACACCGATGTGGCCATTCGCGCGATCAACGAGATCCGCCTCGACCAGTATCTGCTCAAGCCGTGGGATCCTCCCGACGAGCGGCTCTACCCCGTCGTCGACGACCTGCTCGCCGATTGGGCGGCAGCCTTCCGGCCGCCGTTCGAGGGACTGCGCCTGCTGGCGGGCCGATGGGCCCCCCGCGGCCACGTCATTCGCGACTTCCTGACTCGCAACCAGGTGCCGTACACGTGGCTGGACCCGATGGCCGAGAACGGCCGGCGATTGGCCGATTCGCTCGACGGCGGCGCGGATCCCGCCGTGCCGATCGTGCTGCTGCCGGACGGGACGGCGCTCCACGACCCCGCCAACCGCGACCTCGCGCACGCCGTGGGCCTCTCGACGACCGCGACCCTGCCGTTCTACGACCTCGTCATCGTCGGTGCGGGGCCGGCAGGCCTGGCAGCGGCGGTGTACGGGGCGAGCGAGGGGCTGAAGACGCTCCTGGTCGAGCGCGAGGCACCGGGCGGCCAGGCCGGAACGACGAGCCGCATCGAGAACTATCTCGGCTTTCCCTCCGGCCTGAGCGGTGGCGACCTGGCACGCCGCGGCCTCGCCCAGGCACGCCGGCTCGGCGCAGAGATCCTCTCGTCCCACGAGGTCGCCTCGGTCCGCCGCGCCGATCCGTATCGCACCATCGTTCTCGACGATGGAGCCGAGCTCTCCTGCCAGGCTGCGGTGGTCGCCACCGGGGTGAGCTATCGGCGGCTCGAGATCCTCGGCGCCGACGCCCTCGCCGGCGCCGGTGTGTACTACGGAGCCGCGACCACCGAGGCCATCCTCTATCGCGACGCCGAGGTGGCTGTGATCGGGGCGGGCAATTCGGCCGGGCAGGCGGCGGTTCACCTATCCCGCTTCGCGTCGCGGGTCCACCTCGTGATTCGCGGCGACGATCTCGGCGCCACGATGAGTGCCTACCTGGTCGATGAGATCGGGGCGCTGCGAACGATCCAGGTCCACCGCCGCACCGAGATTCGATCCGTGGCGGGAACGACGCATCTCGAGGGGGCGACCTTCGCCGTGGGCTCGGACGAGATCGAGCTGCCGGTGTCGGCCGTCTTCGTGTTCGTCGGACAGCAGCCGCGCACGGCATGGCTCGACGGCATCGTGGCCCGCGACAAACGCGGGTTCGTGCTCACCGGATCCGACGTGACGGCCGCCGAGGGATGGAACCTCGACCGGGAGCCCGCGCTGCTCGAGTCGAGCCTGCCCGGCCTGTTCGTCGCCGGAGACGTGCGGCATCGGTCGATCAAGCGCATCGCGAGCGCCGTCGGCGACGGCGCCATGGCCGTTCAGCTCGTGCACCAGTACCTGGCCGCGCTCTGATGGACGCCGCCGAGGCGCTGCATGCCACGCAGCTGTTCGCCGATCTGCCCGACCATGAGTTGCGCGAGCTGGTCGAGATGTCCGAGCTGATCGACCTGCCGGCGGGCCAGCTCCTCATCAGGGAGGGGACCGATGGCGACGCCTTCTTCGTCGTCGTCAGCGGCGAGGTGGACGTCACCAAGCGCAGCGGCGATGGCGCCCTCCCCCTCGCACGCCTGGGCCCGGGCGGCATCGTGGGTGAGATGGCGGTCATCGAGGGGCGGCCGCGCAACGCCTCGGTCGCGGCGGTCGGGCCGGTCGAGGTGCTGCGAGTGCCGAGCGATGCGCTGCTGCGCGTGCTCGAACGCCCGGCATCGGCGCTCGTGATCCTGAGGACCGTGATGCAGCGCTTGCGCTCGACCGAGGCGCTGCTGCGCGAGCGGGAGAAGCTTGCGGGGCTCGGCACGCTGGCCGCCGGACTGGCCCACGAGCTCAACAACCCGGCCGCCGCCGCCGCCCGATCGGTGCGAGCGCTTGCCGATGCCCTCGCGGTCAGCGAAGCTCAGGCCGATCCCATGCCGCGACCGCCGGTCGACGCTGCGCAACCACGATCGGCGCTGGAGCGTGCCGACCGCATCGAGGCGGTCGTGGCTCTCGGCGCCGATCACGAGGCCGCCACCGCGCTGGTCGACGCGGGCTGGACGGCTGAGGCGCTGGGTGCCCTCCCGCCCCTCGTGCATCGGCGCCTGGCCGCCGAAGCATCGGTCCACCAGCTGCTCGGGGAGCTGGGCATGGCGGTCGGACGGATCAGCGAGGTCGTCGCGTCGGTGAAGGGCTATGCGTACCTCGACCAGGCACCGATGCAGCGCGTGGACGTGCGGGTCGGGCTTGGGCAGACGCTCGTGATCCTTCGCCATCGGCTTGGGGACGTCGCCGTCGTCTCCGAGCTGGCCGATGACCTGCCGGAGATCGAGGCGTACGGCTCGGAGCTGAACCAGGTCTGGACCAACCTGATCGACAACGCGATCGATGCGATGGATGGCCGCGGAACGCTCGCGATCTCGGCTGCCCGCGAGTCCCAGGACGGCGTGCGGGTCTCGATCTGCGACTCGGGCGCCGGGATTGCCGAAGAGATGCGCGAGCGCCTCTTCGAGCCGTTCGCCACGAACAAGCCGCCCGGCGAAGGCACCGGGCTCGGCCTCCACGTCTCGCACACCGTGGTCGCGCGCCACGGCGGCCGGATCGAGGTCGATTCCGTGCCGGGCCGTACCTGCTTCACGGTCATCCTGCCGGGCGATCGTTCCTGACCGGTTCCATCTCCGGCGCCGTTGGGCTCGGCCGAGAGGATCGGAACCGCACCGTCGCCAGCAGCAGGCCGGCGAGGATGAAGGCCACGCCCACGAGCTGGAACGCGGAGGGCGCCTCCGAGAGGATCCAGACGCCCAGCAGGACCGATGCGACGGGCTGGATCGTGAGCACGACCGAGGTGATGGCTGCCGGCAGTCGGGGCAGGCTGATGCTGATCAGCAGCCATCCACAGACCTGGATCCCGAGCGCGAGGATCAGGAGCCAACCGTGCGACGGCCAGCTCGGGACCAGCTCCAGCTCACCGAGCGGGATCCCCACGATCAGGCAGACCACGGCCGTCGAGAGGGTGGCGTCGAGGAGCGGCCCCGCCGGACGACGAATGTCGGCATTCGCGCCTCGCTGCACCAGGATGAAGCCGCCGTACGCGAGTCCGGTGGCCACCCCGAGGATCACGCCGAGGAGCGGATTCGCCCCGAATGCATCGGCACCAATCACGCCGGAGATGAGGATCACCCCCAGCAGCACGACTGGCACCGAGATGGCCACGCGCGGTGACGGGCGCTCGCCCAGGAAGAGCCAGGCGGCGAGCGGCACGACCACCACCTGCGTGTTGCCGAGGACCGTGGCCAGGCCCGCGCCGACCTGGTTGATGGCGTGGTGCCACAGGATCAGATCGGCGGCGAAGAACACACCGGCGAACCAGGCCAGCCGCATTTGCCCGGCCGCTCTGGGGCCGTATCGGCGCCGCTCGTACCACGCCAGCAGGGCGAGCGGCGGAAGCGCGTAGGCACACCGAAAGAATGCGGCCGTGGTGGGCGGCACATCGGCAAGTGAGACCAGCACGGCCGACCCCGCGATGGTCAACGCGCCAAGGACCGCCGCCAGGACCGGTCGTTCGACGATGAATTCGAGGATGCCTCGCACCGGCGAAGCCTATCTCAGCGTCGGGGCCGGCGTGTCCGCCCCCAGATGCCGATCTGACTGGCAATGCAACCGGCGAACATGTGGGCCCTTCGCGCGCGGGCACAGGTCTTGTGCCCGACCGCTCCGCGCCGCACACTCTGCCGCGGAATGCCCGAACTGCTCACCGGAACAGTCACGTTCCTCTTCAGCGACATCGAGGGATCCACAAGGCTCCTCCAGTCGCATGGGAAGTCATGGTCGTCGATTCTCGCGCGACACCACGAGCTCCTCAGGACCGCCTTTGCGACCGAGGGCGGCGTCGAGGTCGGCACGGAGGGGGACTCCTTCTTCGTGACCTTTTCGACGGCATCAGGGTCCGTTGCCGCCGCCGTGGCCGCCCAACGCGCGATCGCCCGCGAACCGTGGCCGGATGAAGCCCACCTTCGCGTCCGGATGGGCATGCACACCGGTGAGGCAAGGCTCGGGACAGAGGACTATGTCGGCCTCGACGTTCATCGTGCGAGCCGGATCATGAGTGTCGGCCACGGAGGGCAGATCCTCCTTTCGGACACCACACGCTCCCTCGTCGACGAGGCGCTGCCGGACGGGGTCGAGCTGCGCGATCTGGGGCTCCACCGCCTCAAGGATCTCGACCGGCCGGAGCGGCTCTGGCAGATCGTGGTCGTCGACCTGCCGAGCGAGTTCGCGCCGATGGCCTCGCTGGACGGGGTCCCCAACAACCTGCCCACCCGGCTGACGACCTTCCTCGGCCGCGAGCGCGAGATGGCCGAGATCTCGGCGCTCCTCGTCAAGAGCAGATTGCTGACGCTCACTGGGCCGGGCGGAACCGGCAGAACGCGCCTGAGCCTCGAGGTTGCCGGGCGCTCGCTGGCGTGGTTTCCAGACGGTGTCTTCTTCATCGAGCTGGCGTCGATCACGGAGCCGGAGCTCGTGCCGGCCACGATCGGCCAAGCGCTTGGCCTGCCAGACCGCGGCCGGCGGAGTTCGGTCGATCGCCTCATTGACCACATCGGCGAGCAACGGATGCTGGTTGTCCTCGACAACTTCGAGCAGGTGACCGATGCCGCATTCGCGATCAACGAGTTGCTCACGGCGTGTCCGAATCTGACCGTGATGACGAGCAGTCGGAGCATCCTCCACGTCTCCGGCGAGCAGGAGTACCCGGTTCCGCCGCTCCGCCTGCCGGATCCCGCCCATCTCCCGTCCCTGACCCAACTGTCCCGATTCGAGGCGGTGGCGCTCTTCATCGAGCGAGCGCGCTCCGTGAAGCCCGACTTCGACGTCACGAATGACAATGCGCCAGCGGTTGCCGAGGTCTGCGTGCGGCTGGACGGTCTCCCGCTGGCCATCGAGCTCGCTGCCGCCCGCATCCGGATTTTGACCCCGCAAGCCATGCTGAGCCGCCTGGAGCATCGGCTGGGGCTCCTTGCCAGCGGTTCTCGCGACCTTCCCGAGCGTCAGTAGTCCCTGCGCGGGGCCATCGCATGGAGCCACGACCTGCTCGGCAAGCCGGATCGGGCGTTGTTCGCCTGTTTCTCGGTGTTCGTGGGCGGCGCGGGGCTAGAGGCGGTCGAGCGGATGTGCGGGGAGGAGATCACCGGTGACGTGCTCGATACGCTGGCATCACTGGTGGAGAAGAGCCTTGTCAGTCAGTCCGAGGGGATCGGCGGGGAGCCGCGCTTCGCGATGCTCGAGACGATCCGCGAGTTCGCCATGGAACAGGCGGTCGATCGGGGCCATTGGGAGCAGCTGCGTACTCAACACGCTGACCTCTTCGCCGCGCTGGCGGAGACCTGGGCCAGCCGGGTGATGGGTTCGGACATGGGCGACGCGCTCGATCGATTGGAACAGGATCACGACAACCTGCGTGCGGCCATCGCATCGGCGATCGAGCGGGGTGCCGCCGAGTCGTCGATGCGACTAGGCTCCGCGTTGTGGCGGTTCTGGCAGATGCGCGGATACCTGCAGGAGGGCCTCGACCGCCTCGAGCAGGCGCTCGCGTTGGAGCACGGCCACGAGCATCCCGAGCGGCGGGCTGACGCCCTCAGCGCTGCAGCCGGCCTTGCCTACTGGCTCGCTGACACCGACCGGGCGCGCGCCCTGTACGAGGAGGAGGTCCAGGCGCGCCGAACGTTGGACGACCGGCACGGCCTGGCGGAAGCCCTCTACGGCATCTCGTTTACGTGGTCGATCCACGGACTTCTCGAAGCCGAGAACGAGGCGCGAGCTCTCGCATACATCAACGAGGCTCGTGACGTCTTCAGGGAGATCGGTGACGACGCCGGGGTCGGGCGCTGCGAGTGGGCGCTCAGCAACGTGGCCTGGGGGAGCGGTCGCCTGGAGGAGTCGCGGCGCCACGCCGGCGAGGCGCTCGCGGTGTTCGAGGCGGTCGACGACCGCTTCATGCGGGGCTGGGTGAGCTACACCCTCGCGCTCGTCGAGCTGAGCGAGGATTACCTCGGCCAGGGTTTGCCGGATCGGCGGAGGGAAGCACGCCGCTGGCTGGTCCAGGCGCTTGGTACGTTTGCCGAGGCCCACGACGTGAGCGGCTACACCCTCGTCCTCGACGCTCTGGCAGTGCTCGCCATTCGTGACGGCGACGGCGACCGTGCCGCGCGGCTGTCCGGGGCGGTCGCCAACCTCGAACGAACCAGTGGAACGGGCCTCAACCTGTGGAATCGAGAGGTGCTTGGCTTTGTACCTGGCGAGCTCCAAGCTGATCCGGCGCTTGCCGACGCCTGGGCCGCCGGAGAGGCGATGACCGCGGCCGAGGCCGTCGCCTTCGCGCTCTCCGGGGACTCCTAGGCCGGGGCCGCGAGGTCCCGCCGGGGAAAGACCATGATCGCGTAGATCACCGGGAGGATTGCGGCCGTGAACACGATCAGGATGTCCAGCAGGGCGGCCTCGCCGGAAAGGATCGCCCCCGGATCGAAGTGATGGAAGAGCGAGTATTCCTGGCTCCAGGCGACATCGGGCCAGAGCGACCCGAGTATCTCCAGGAAGTAGTTGATCAACAGGTAGGCCAGCGAGAGGCCGATGGCGGGCCCGGGACGGTCGAAGGTGACCGATGCCGCCAGCCCGAACGTGGTGAACGCGGCCCACAGGCCGAAGCCGTTGAGCACGACCAGGGGCAGCAGGGCAAGGTCGAGCTCCTCGATGATGCCCTGGATGGCGGACCCGCCGACCATCCCGCCGAGGATGGCGACCAGCACGATGAGCACCGTGACAAGCAGCGCCGCCAGCAGGCTGACGTAAAGGGTCAGGCGCGAGATGGGCCGTGCGAGCAGTACCTCCAGCGTGCCCCGTGCACGTTCGCCGGCGACCGCCGTCGACGCCGCGCCGACGGCGAAGATACTGAGCATCGCGATGGCCAGCGGGTGCTGGACGCCCAGCGTGATCGCGCCGGGCAGCGTGAAGAGGGAGCCCGATCCGACGTTCATCAGCTCCGCTGGGAAGGCGCCGGAGTTCGCGAGGTCCCGCATCACGTCGCTGAAGGCGCCGTAGATGACCGGGATCAGGAGTCCCCAGCCGATGCCGGCCAGCACCACGATCACGAGCCGGACCCGTTGCCAGCGGATTGTCTGGATGAAGAGCCTGCCGCTCACGCCACCGTCTCATCGGCGGCGTAGTACTCGAGGAACGCCTCCTCCAGGCTGGCCGGCTCGATCGTGAGGTCCTCCAGGTTAGGCGACGCGATGGCACGCACGAACCCGGCGACCTCGCCCGACAGCGTGCCGATGATGCGGTTTCCATCGACCTGCACGTCCTCGAGGCCGGGAAGCCCGGTGGGGTCGGGGGCGGCTCCGCGCCAGCGGATGGTCACGCGCCGGCGGCGTCGGGCGAGCAGGTCGCCCACGTCGTGGATGGCCATCAGGCGACCGGCGCGAATGATGGCCACGCGGTCGCAAAGGCGCTCCACCTCGGAAAGCACGTGTGAGCTGAAGAAGACGGTCCGGCCCTCGCGCCGGAGATCCTCCAGAACGCGGTAGAACGCCTGTTGCATGAGGGGATCGAGGCCCTCGGTCGGCTCATCGAGGATCGCCAGCTCCGGGTCGTGCTGGAGCGCCTGGACGACGCCGATCTTCTGGCGCATGCCGCGCGAGTAGTCCCGGACCTTGCGCTTGAGGACGTTCGCCGGGAGCTCGAGCCGATCGCACAGCTCCTGCCTTCGGTGCGGCTCGCGGCCCTGCAGCTCGACCAGGTAGTCGAGCACCTGCTCACCGGTGAGCGAGTCGTAGAGTGCGATGCCACCCGGCAGGTAGCCCGTGAGCCGCCGGATCTCGACCGATTGGGTGGCCACGTCCATGCCGAGCACCCTTGCCTCGCCGCGGGTGGCATGCAGAAAGCCGAGAAGCGTGCGAATGGTGGTCGACTTGCCGGCGCCGTTCGGCCCGAGGAACCCGTAGATCTCCCCCGGCCGCACCTCGAGCGTCAGGTCGGTGAGTGCCTGGACCGATCCGTAGTGCTTGGTCAGCGCTCGGATGCCGATGGCCGCGGTCGACGGCGATTCCTCCATGATCCGATCCTACCGTTCGAGGGCATCGGGATTACCGAATTTCGGCACCCGGCTGCTCAGTTCCGCTGCTGCACGCGCTCGAGCGCATCGGCGAAGAGGTCATACGTCTCATCGCTGAAGAGCACGAAACGAGCGATCTCCACCCTCGTCTCACCGCCGAGGACGTCGGCGACGGTCTGCACCGCCACCGAGGCCCCCTCGGGTGGCGGATAGCCGTAAATGCCCATGCTGATCGCAGGGAACCCGACGCTCCGTGCGCCCAGCTCGTCGGCAAGGCGAAGGCACGACCGATAGGCCCCGGCCAGCAGCCCCTCCTCCCCGTGGCCTCCGCCGCGCCAGATCGGGCCGACCGCATGGAGCACCCAGCGGGCGGGAAGGTCGTACCCGCCCGTAGCGACCGCGGTGCCCGTCGGCGTGCCATCGGGGTACCGGTCGCGAAGCTCCTCTAGGAGCCGGGGACCGGCGGCACGGTGGATGGCGCCGTCGACACCGCCGCCGCCACGGAGCGCCTGGTTGGCGGCATTGGCGATCGCATCGACCGCTTCCGTGGTGATGTCTCCCCGAGAGATCTCGAGCCGCCGACCGCCGGCGACGACAAGCGCACTCACGGTGCGACTCGCGTCGCTCGCCAGATCGAGCGTAGCCCGGCGCGTTGGCAGTACATGAGCACGCCGGCACTGTAGATCCGCGACGCAAGCCACATGGCGGCGATGAGCGTGATGAGCAGGGTCCCCAGCGCGACCACTACCTCGCCCGCTCCGACGGAGGTGAGCAGCATTCGAGCGGGCATCAGGTACGGACTGAAGAACGGGACGTGGGAGAGCACGCCGACCCAGTTGGCGTCGGGGTCGTTGAGTGCGGCGAACGACGCGAAGTAGCCGGCCATCGAGAGGAAGATCAGCGGCCCGGCTGCCTGCTAGCCAAGGGTACCGCGCCCGCACCGCCGAAATTCTTTGGCGCGGGAGGTCGGACGACTGTAGTGGACGCGATCGTTGGTCGGCCGGACACGCAAGAAACCGGCAGAGCCGAAGCTCTGCCGGTT
The DNA here is from genome assembly GCA_046261895.1 of Candidatus Limnocylindria bacterium. GTDB lineage: Bacteria > Chloroflexota > Limnocylindria > QHBO01 > QHBO01 > JACDBZ01. The sequence goes on along the minus strand of JBHENV010000129.1, from coordinate 4,737 downwards.
TCTGAATCTGCGTCCCAGAGAAGCGGAGCGACTAGGCTCCGACGATGGTGATTCCACCACCAAGGACGTTGATCTGGATGCCGTTCGCGACGTTCGTCACCGTGATGGTCAGGTCGTTCAGACTGTCGTTCAGGATCGGGCTGTTATTGAGGATGTTCGAAAGAACGTCGATGTCGGCGTTCCGCAGCAGGTTGTTCAACGACTTGTTGAGCACGTTTACGTCGATCTCGCAGGCGTTGATCCCAACGCCGCTGACGTTGGCATTCACCAGAGCGATCAGCGCGGCGGCGCCTCCGCCACTGGACGTGGTGGTGCACGTCGCTGCCGCTGCCGGCCCGAGTGCGGCAATGCTGAGCGCGCCGCCAAGAATGAATGGAAGAATCTTTCGTCGCATGTTTGATGTCTCCACTATGTGTTCCCTCACCGACACCTTCTGGCGCCGAGTCTTGGTAGTTCATAAGGCACATTTGGTGCCACTGATCGCACCATAGGCCCGTGGTGGGGACGCATTCCACTACGGGAACCCGTAGTCTTTCGACCGCGGGCGGCGAGACGCGATAGGGTCCTCGCCGATACCGCCGCCTCACTGAGGCCGACGTGCTACAACGCCGGCTCACCGTCACGCGGGGGCGGGGTACGTTTCGTGCGATCACGGTCCATCCCGGAGACGACGACACAATGCCGGTCGGCCTGATGCAGACGACGCGCGCACCTGGTTCGGGACCGTGTCGACGCCTCCAAGCGCAGGGAGTCATAGCGATGTCGGAGACGGTCTTCGGTCGGGCCCGCGAGCTGAGGTCCGTTGAGCGGTTCCTCGACGGGATCCTCGTTCATCCGGGCGTCCTCACAGTGGAGGGCGAGATGGGGGCCGGGAAGACCGCGCTGTGGAAGGCGGCCGCTGCCGCCGGTCAACGACGCGGATACCGCGTACTTGCATGCCACCCCGTCGAGTCAGAGCAATCCCTGGCATTTGCGGCGCTTGGCGATCTGCTCGAGGGCGTCCTTGACGACGCGCAGCTGCAGCTGCCCGAACCGCAGGACCGCGCCCTCCGTGTCGCCGTCCTCATGGCCGACCCCGAAGGCCAGCCTCCCGATCAACGATCCGTCTCGGTGGCGACGCTCGGTGCCATTCGATCCATCTCACAGCGTGCGCCTGTCCTGCTTGCCATCGATGACCTTCAGTGGATGGATCGGGCGTCGGCGCGTGTCCTCGAGTTCGCCGTTCGTCGGCTCGAATCGGAACGCGTCGGTGTCGTCGCGGCGTTCCGTCCGTCCGACCACATACCGATGCTGCTGGATCGCAGCTTCTCGGATCGGCTGGAGCGGCTGATCCTGGCGCCGCTGGAGTCCGACGCGCTCGACGCGCTCTTCCGACAGCGCTTGGGCGAAAGCGTCACGCGACCCACGTTGGCCCAGATCGCGGAGGCGTCAGGAGGCAACCCGCTCTTCGCGCTCGAACTCGCTCGCGGAATCCTGCGCGATGAGATCCAACCGATGGCCGGGGAGCCGCTTTCGATACCGGGAACGCTCCAGCAGTTGGTGCGCCACCGGCTCGCTGCCCTGCCGCCCAACGTGCGCGAGCTCCTCTTCATTGGCGCAGCTGTGACTGACCCGACCCTGGAATTGCTTGAGCGCTTTTCTGGACGGGCGGGAAGTGTCTCGGCGAGCGTGGACGTGGCCGTGGCCGCAGGTGTGGTAGAAGTGACCGAGGGCGGCCTCCGATTCACGCATCCACTGTTTGCTTCGACGCTGTATCACGCCGTTCCGGTGGCCCGCAGGCAGACACTCCACCGCCGGCTGGCTGCGTTCGCAGGGGGTACCGCTGAGCGTGCCCGTCATCTGGCGCTCGGCGCCCGAGGGCCCGATGTGCGCGTCGCAGCTGCACTGGACGAGGCGGCACGTGCGACCGCCGCGCGAGGGGCCGCGGATGCCGCCGCTGACCTCCACGAGCAGGCGTATCGGCTGACACCGAGCACGGATGGTGATGCTCGGAACCGCCGCCGAATGGAGGCCGCTGAGTGCCACTTCGCCGCTGGTGACCTCGACCGTGCTCGCCAGATCATGGAGGAGACGGCGGTTGCGCTTGCGCCAGGACCGGTCCGGGCGGCGGTCCTTCGCCGCCTTGCGAAAGTCCGTTACCGGAACGACAGCTGCTCTGTCGCCGCTGAGCTGCTGACGCGGGCGCTGACCGAAGCGGGTGACGACTCATTACTCTGCGCTGCGATCGAGCGTGATCTGGCGTGGGCGGTGATGCAGTGTGGCGACATGCGCGATGCGGCTGAGCACGCAAGCTCTGCGCTACGGCTGGTCGAGGCCAGCGACAACGACGAGATGCTTGGCGAGGTGCTCGCTGCCAATGCGATGGCGGACTTTCTGCTCGGAGGCGGCTTGCCGGCGGACACCATGCGCAGGGCTTCGAACATGGAGGGACTTCGTCCGGAAACCCCAATCGAATGGCGTCCGAGCATGATGCTCGCGATGATGCTGAAGTGGTCCGGCGACACTCCCGAGGCACGCCGGCGCTTCGACGAGCTCCACCAGCGGGCGCTCGAAGCCGGCGAAGAGACCTCACTCCCATTCCTGCTTGCCCAGATGAGTGAGACGGAGACGTGGGAAGGCGACTGGGCGACGGCACTGAAGCACGCGGAAGAAGCGCACAAGATCGCGCTCCAGACCGGTCAGGAGCCGATCAGAGCGGCTGCGCTGTACTCCAAGGGGCTGGTGGAGGCCCATCTCGGCCGTGCAGATGAGGCGCGCACCAGCGCGCGGGCCGGACTCGAGCTGTCGGAACGCGTCGGTTCCGTCCTCATGATGATGTTGAACCAGAGCGTCCTCGGCATGGTGCAGCTCTCCCGCGACGACCCGGTTGGCGCGGACGCTCACCTGGCGCCACTGATCGCATGGCTCGAGGTGGTCGGAATCCGCGAACCCGGGGTCCTCCGGTTTGTCCCGGAGGAGGTCGAGGCGTTGGTCGGCATCGGGAAACTCGATCGAGCTGACGCACTCCTGACCGGGTATGAGGTTGACGCCGCTCGGCTTGGGAGGCCGTGGGCGCTGCTCGCAGCGGCGCGGTGCCGGGCACTGATCACTGCGGCGGGCGGCGACGCTCGCGTGGCTGCCGTCGGTCTCGACCGAGCATTGAAGGATCACGGCTCCGCGGTCCAACGCTTCGAACGGGCGCGGGCCCTGTACGTACTCGGAACGATCCAGCGTCGCACCCGACAGCGGAAGGCCGCCCGTGAATCACTCGAGGCGAGCCTCGAGCTCTTCGAGACCCTGGGGGCGGAGGTGTGGTCGGCCAGGGCCCAGCGGATGTTGGGTGGGAAACAGAGCTCGCCGGGGACGCACGAAGATCCTGAGCTTACGCCTGCCGAGCGTCGGGTCGCGCGGTTTGTCGCGTCGGGCGCGACCAACCGCGAGGCAGCCAGCCGGCTCTTCGTGAGTGTGCGCGCCGTTGAGCTGCACCTCACCAACATCTACCGGAAGCTCGGTATCAGGTCCCGCACCGAGCTGGCGGTGCGCATGGCGAAGAGCCGCGCGGCATCGCGTGGAACCGAGGCAAGGCGGCGTAAGCCGACACCCTCACGCGTCGTCAGAGAACCATGACGGTACACTCCCCTGGCCTCGATGCACGATTGAACGATCGGTCTGGCGGGGCTCACGAAGGGAACGAAGATGGCAGAGGACACTCGCGGCGTCGGGACTATCGCGCACGCTCAGGACACCGACTCGTCCTTGCTGCGCGAGCTGGTTGCGCACCTCCGTGACGAACGGACGCCGCTTCGGGAGGAATGGACTCGTCGCATCACTGAGGCGCAACTGCTGAGCGTCATGACGTCGGACGAGATCTTCTCCGAGGTGACGGCCGTCTATGACAACTATGTCGATGCCCTGGAAACTGGAAGTATTGAGGCTCTCGAGGCCTACGCCAAGAATCTCTCGGAAAGGATCATCCCGCGCGGGGTAGAGACCCACGAGGTTCTCGGCGTCGTGCTGCTCCTGCGCGACGTATTGGCCCGCTCCCTGTTCGAGAAGTACCAGAACGACGCAGGAGTCTTGAGCAGAGTGCTGGATGCCTATGAGCCCGCCGCGAATCGAATTGCCGCCACGGTCGGGGTCAGCTTCGTTCAAGAGCGCGAGCGCGTCATACGTCAGCAGCAGCTGGCAATCCGGGAGCTGTCCACCCCGGTCCTCAAGGTTCGTGACCAGCTGCTCATCCTCCCGATCATCGGAGCGCTGGACGCTGCCCGTGCCCGACAGCTGACCGAGCAGCTGCTGAACGGGATCCGCGAGAACCGAGCGAAGGTCGTGGTCATCGACATCACGGGTGTGCCAACGATCGACATGCCGGTCGCGGATCATCTCGTGCAGGCTGTTCGGGCCTCCGCCCTCATGGGCGCACGAGTGATCATTACGGGCCTCTCCGCTGACATCGCGCAGACCCTGGTCAATCTCGGTGTGGATCTCAGCATGATGCAGAGCGTTGGCGACCTTCAGGGCGGCATCGAGGAGGCTGAGCGTCAGCTGAGCTATGCGGTAACGAGGACTGGCGACCAGTCCTCGGGCGACGAGGGATAAGGCATCAGTCATGCCCGTCTCCATCCTGAAGCAGGGCGCCTACCTCATCGCTTCGGTGCAGTCGGCCCTCACCGATACCGAAGTGATCGAGCTTCGCGACTCGCTCCTTGAGAAGGTTGCGAAGCACCGATCACGCGGTGTGGTCGTCGACGTCGCGGC
>JBHENV010000128.1:0-3393 GCA_046261895.1 Candidatus Limnocylindria bacterium | reverse complement strand
GGGTACCTTCTTCTTGCGAGTCACGGTGGTGGTCCCCTTCCTTGCTCGGTTGTCTTTGGCGAGACGCCCGAACACCTACCTCACGGAAGGCGTCAGGCGGGGGACCGCCACCTCAACTCCCACAAGTTCCGGGACAACCTCTCCTGGCCGGGTTGACGTCGCAGAGGTCCCAAAGGTCGAGCGCCGAATCGTGGGAGATGACCCCCTGCCGGCGGGGCCAGAGGGTCGCCTGCATGAGCTCATCGAGCGGGCCGGCCGGGAACGCGCGGAAGCGGTACAGGCCGTGGCCGACGCGATCGACGTGGCCGTGGCGGTGCATATCGATCAGCACCTGAGGCGTGCCGCCCAGGTCGCGGACGTCCTCGGTGGTGATGAAGCCGTCCTGGTCAGTAGCGATCTCGAACAGCTCGGAGTACCTAGCGGCCGGGCATGCCAAAAGTATGGAAGAACTCCATGGTTTGGCAACTGGCCGGACTTGGCGACGCGGCGGGCCGATCCTCGTCGGCAGGCGCAACCGAGCGTTCGAGGCGCCAGCCATCATCGACACTTCACCGCGTTGGAACGCCAGCTCGCCAGCCCGACCGATGACACTGGCTCCGCGCCGCCGGGTCGCCCGGCGCCAGCTCGCCACAGATGATCGTCGCTGCTTCGGCGATGCCATTCATGGATAGAACGGCTGTCCCATCCATGCGGCGTTCTTGCTGCCCGCCGTCGGGGTCTCCGGCGCCGCCATCGCGGCAGCGGCTCCTACATCGACCACCTCATCAGCCCTGCCCCTGCCCTCCGGCTCGTCGAGCAGGCCGTTTGCAGCGCCAGTCGTCATGTCTCACGGCGTAGCCTGGAGGACCATGACGGGAGCACAGCGCGAGCTCATCGTCCGGGATCCGAAGGTCTGCCACGGCCAAGCGGTCGTGAAGGGCACCCGCGTGATGGTCAGCGTGATCCTTGACGCCCTCGCCGCCGGCATGACCGAAGACGACATCCTCGCCGAGTACCCGTCGCTCACCGTCGATGGCATCCGCGCCGCCGCCGCCTACGGCGCCGAACTCGCCCGCGACGAGTACCCCGCCGTCGCGGCACAGTGAGGATCAAGCTCGACGAGAACCTCCCCGTCAGCGCCGGCGAGCCGCTCCGGTCTGCCGGCCACGACGTCGACTCCGTGGTCGACGAAGGCCTCGCAGGCGCGACAGACAACAACGTGCTCGCCGAGGCGACCGGGCACAGCCGGCTCGTCATCACGCTCGACCGCGGCTTCGCCGATGTCCGGATGCACCCGCCCGAGTCCCACGCCGGGATCATCGTGCTCCGGGTTGACGACCACGCCCCCGGCGATCACGCGCGAGATGGAGAACCTACTGATGGCCGTCGACCTCGACGACCTGAGCGGATGCGTCAGCGTGTTCCGGGCCGGGAGCATCAGCGTCCGCCGCCCGAGCTCATGAGCATCAGCTCGACACGAAGTTGCCGCTGGTTAGGGACTGGCGCGGCGCGCGCGGGATCGGCTTTCAGCCGACCGCGATGCACGGTTTCGGGACCGACACTCTCGGACGCGACGGGCTGCTTCTCGCGGCGCGAGTCGCTGACCTGCCCGTCCGCGCGCGAGTCCAGAGCGCCGAAGCGGCTCTCGCGCCGCACTTGGAGGGCAGTGAATTGCCCATCGAATTGCCCCGTCTCGGCAACGAAAGCAATGACTCTGAGCTTTCTTGTTCAAGGTTATGATGCTGCCTTGAACAAGGAGGCCGGGTGAGCAAAGTTCTGCGCCGGCGATGGCAGTCGAGACTCGACGCCGGTCTGTCGCGCAAGGACCGGCAGGGCTGTGAGTACGAGGCGTACGTGCCCGATCTCCTCCTCGGCCGTACGATTCGCCTCGACGGCAGCGTGGCGGCGGAGGTCGCCGACGCCGAGCGAGCGATCACCACTCTCGACGCGTCCGCCGCCTCGCTCGCCAATACCGAGGCGCTGGCGCGGCTACTCCTACGCGCCGAGTCGGTGGCCTCGTCGTTCATCGAGGGGCTGGTCGTCGGTGGGCGCCGGCTACTGCGCGCCGAGGCCGCACGTGCCGCGGGAGAGACCGATGTCGACGTCACGGCCGGCGAGGTGCTCGGGAACATCGAGGCGATGACGTGGGCGGTCGACACCCTCAGCAGCGCCGAGGCGGTCACCGTCGACGGACTGCTGAAGGTGCACGAGCGGCTCCTCGCCCGCACCCGACTTCACGAGCACGCGGGGCAGATCCGAAGTGTCCAGAACTGGATCGGCGGCAGCAGCTTCAACCCGTGCTCGGCGGCGTTCGTCCCGCCTCCCCCCGACCACGTCCCCGAATTGCTCGAGGACCTGTGCGCGTTCGTCAACGACGACTCGCTCCCAGCCGTTGCCCAAGCGGCCATCGCTCACGCGCAGTTCGAGACGATCCATCCGTTCGTCGACGGCAACGGCCGCACCGGGCGCGCGTTCATCCACGTCGTCCTCCGCCGGCGAGGTGTCGCGCCGAGGATCCTCCCGCCGATCTCGCTCGTGCTCGCGACATGGTCGCGGTCCTACGTGGAGGAGCTCACCGCAACGCGCTATCGAGGCCGGCCCGACGGTGCCGCGGCGCACGAGGGCATCAACAGCTGGATCGGATTGTTCGCTGCCGCATGTCGCCGAGCCGTCGACGAGGCTGTTGCGTTCGAGGAGCAGGTCGCGAGCATGCAGCAGGAGTGGCGAGCCGCGGTGGGCACCGTGCGCAAGGGGTCGGCGGCCGAGCTTCTGATCGGCGCGCTCCCAGGTGCGCCAGTCGTCTCGGTGTCGAGCGCCGCCGATCTCATCGGCCGCAGCTTTCAGGCGACGAACGAGGCGATGACCCGCCTTGAAGCGGCGGGCGTCGTCCGCCAGGTCAACGTCGGCAGGCGCAACCGAGCGTTCGAGGCGCCAGCCATCATCGACGCGTTCACCGCGTTGGAACGCCAGCTCGCCAGCCCGACCGGTGACACTGGCTCCGCGCCGCCAGCTCGCCCGGCGCCAGCTCGCCACAGATGACCGTCGCTGCTTCGGCGACCATTCATGGATGGAACGGCTGTCCCATCCATGCGGCGTTCTTGCTGGCCCGCCGTCGGGGTCTCCGGCGCCGCCATCGCCGGCAGCGGCTCGTACATCGACCACCTCACCAGCCCTACCCCTGCCCTCCGGCTCGTCGAGCAGGCCGTGTGGAGCGCCGTGTCGTCATGTCTCACGGCATAGCCTGGAGGACCATGATGGGAGCACTGCGCGAGCTCATCGTCCGGGTCCGAAGGTCTGCCACGGCCAAGCGGTCGTGAAGGGCACCCGCGTGATGGTCAGCGTGATCCTTGACGCCCTCGCCGCCGGCATGGCCGAGGACGACATCCTCGCCGAGTACCCGTCGCTCACCGTCGA
>JBHENV010000127.1:0-4404 GCA_046261895.1 Candidatus Limnocylindria bacterium | reverse complement strand
ATCGAGAACTGCTGGCGAGGTGTGCGAGCCCGTCCGGAGTCCGAAGCGCCGAGAAACGTACCATTCTCCGCGTGATTGATCGGTATGCGCTGCCAGAGCTGCGCGAGGTCTTCGGCGAGCAGCACAAGCTGGACCTGTGGTTGCGCATCGAGCTGCTCACCGTCGAGGCGCTTCGCGACGCCGGCGTGGTGCCGCACGACGACTTCGAGCGGATCCGTGGAGCGGTGGGCGAGGTCGACGCGCGGCGCGCACGCGAGATCGAGCGGGAGTCGCAGCACGACGTCATCGCCTTCCTGCGCTCGGTCACCGAGCGGCTGGGACCCGAGGGTCGCTGGCTGCACTACGGCCTGACCAGCTCGGACGTGCTCGACACGGCGACCGCGGCCGTCCTGCGAGACGCGACCCGGGTGGTGGAGGGCGAGCTCCAGCGGCTGATCAGGATCGTGCGGCGGCTGGCGCTCCAGTACCGCGACACGCCCATGGTGGGCCGCAGCCACGGCATCCATGCCGAGCCGATGACGTTCGGCTTCAAGGCCGCCGGCTGGTACGCCGAGCTGTTGCGTGACGCCGAGCGGCTGGCTAGTGCTCGCGATGGGATCGGCGTCGGCTCCATCTCCGGAGCCGTCGGCACGCATGCCAATGTCAGCGGCGGCGTCGAGCGTCACGTGCTCGCCGGGCTGGGGCTTGCCGCCGATCCGGCACCGACCCAGGTCATCAGCCGCGACCGGCACGCCGAGCTGCTCACGACGCTCGCCATTCTGGGTGGGACGCTGGAGCGGGTCGCGGTCGAGATCAGGCACCTCCAGCGCACCGAGGTGGCGGAGGCATTCGAGCCCTTTGGCTCCGGACAGCAGGGCAGCAGCGCGATGCCGCACAAGCGCAACCCGATCCTTGCCGAGCGAGTGACGGGGATGGCGCGATTGCTGCGCGGGGACGCGCTGATCGGGCTCGAGAACATGGCGCTCTGGCACGAGCGCGACATCAGCCACTCGTCCGCCGAACGCTTCGTCTTCGAGCGCGCGCTCGGAGTGGCGGCCTATGCGACCCGGACGCTCGGCGACATCCTCGATGGGCTCGAGGTGGATGCCGACCGAATGCTGCACAACCTGGCAGAGCTCGGCGGGATGGTCTATTCCGAGGCGCTCCTGCTGGCCATGATCTCGAAGGGGGCCGATCGACAGGCGGCGTATCGGCTCCTCCAGGCGGCCGCGAAACGGGCGTGGAGCGGGGACAGCACCTTCGCCGATGCCCTGCACGCCGATCCGGCCATCGGCGAATGGCTCAGCGCGGACGAGATCGAGCTCGCCATGGACCTGACGCCTCATCTCGCCGGAATCGAGGTCACCTACCGAGCGCTTGGCCTCGACGGGGCGGCGTGAGGGGTTGCAACATGCGTCGCTGGCGTGACGCCGCCGCGTGGTCGATCCGACTGGTGTCCGGGCGGCCGGAGCTGTGGCTGCCCGGTGCGCTCGCATGGCTGGCCAGCGTCGGATGGGTCCCGTTCATCGTGGCCGTCGCCCCGCCGCCATCGGTGGCCGAGCTCACGTTCCTGGGCGCCCGGATCGTGACCTCGGGTGCGTGGCCGTGGAATGCGGTGCTCATCGGCTTCGTGCTCATCGTCACCGTCCTTCTCGCGTTCCTGCTGACGGCCATCGCCAACGCGGTCCTCATCGCGCTCGTCGGCGGGCGGCCGCCCGCGACCTCGGATGCCGCTCGCGTGTTGGCCGTCAGCCTGGTCACCGCGCTCCCCGCTGCCCTCGCAACGCTGGTCATCCTGCTGGCTGCCGTCGTCATCGCGCCGCGCGAGTTCAACGCTCCCGATTCGGCGGGCGGTCCGGTCCTCCGCACCGTTCTCAGACTCACGCCCTACCTGGTGCTGCTCGGCATCACATCGGCCGCCGGGGCGGCACTTGCGGCGGTGGCAGGCCGGCTGGCGGTGCGCAGGCGAGTCCGGCTCGCGAACGCGCTCAGAGCGGCATCCGCGATCGCGCTCGGCGCCGCCCCGGCCATCCATGCAATGGCGGCTTTCGCGATGCAGCTCCTCTTCCTTGGCTTCGCCACCATGTTGCTCGCCGTCCTGTGGGCGCCGATCGGCGCGCGGCTGGAGAGCGCGGGGGAGTTCGAGGTCGCCGTGGGCCTGCTGCTGGTAGGCTTCGTGGCGATCTGGCTCTGCCTGGTCCTGGCCGGTGGAGCGCTCCATGCGTGGTCCGCCGCCACGTGGTCGCGGCTCGTCGCCACCGATGCACCGGGGAGGACCTGACACGCCGTGGAAGCCCTGGAGATCGGGACGCAGGTCGAGCTCACCATGCGCCTCGTCGCCGCGCTCGTCCTCGGTGCCGTGATCGGCTGGGAGCGCGAGCTTCAGCGCATGCCGGCCGGCTTTCGCACGCACGCGCTGGTGTCGCTCGGCTCGGCCATCTTCACCGTCATCAGCGCCTACGGATTGACCGCCCCTGGATCGGACCCGACCCGGATCGCCGCGCAGATCGTGTCGGGCATAGGCTTCCTCGGCGGTGGCGCCATCCTGCATTACGGTGGCACCGTTCGCGGGCTGACGACCGCCGCATCGCTGTGGGCGGTGGCAGCGGTGGGAATGGCGGCGGGCGCGGGCCTGCTCGTCGTCGCCAGCGTCAGCACGGTGCTGGTGATCGTTGCGCTCGAGGTCTTCCAGCGCCTCGAGCGGGTCGCGAAGAGGCGCCTCAACATACCGACCGGCAACCGGTCGGAACCGATCGACGACAAGAGCCAGGAGGAGGGCGATTGACCGTGTCTGACGCGCTGCTGCGCAGTGAGATCCCGGGCCTGCCGTTGGTGCATCGCGGCAAGGTGCGCGAGACGTACGAGGTCGATGAGCGGCATCTGCTGCTCGTCGCCACCGACCGCCTATCCGCTTTCGACGTCGTGTTCGAGCAGCCGATCCCGGACAAGGGCGCGGTCCTCACCCGGCTCTCGGCCTGGTGGTTCGAGCAGCTCGGCGGGCTCGGCCGCTCGCATTTCGTGAGCGCCGATCGTGAACGCCTGCCGGAGGCGGCGCGAACGCGCGAGCTCGCCCCGCGCTCGATGCTCGTCCGCCGTGCCGATCGGGTGGACGCCGAGTGCGTCGTCCGTGGCTACCTGGCGGGCTCCGGCTGGGCCGAGTACCGGCGCAGCCGATCCGTCTGCGATCAGCCGCTGCCGGACGGCCTGCGCGAGGCGGACCGCCTGCCGGAGCCGATTTTCACGCCGTCGACCAAGGCAGAGGTCGGGCACGATGAGAACATCAGCCGCGCGCAGCTGGCCGACCTGGTGGGGAGCGACCTGGCGCTCCAGCTCGAGGAGCGCTCGATCGCGCTCTACAACGAGGGGGCGCGGCGCGCGCAGGCGGTGGGCCTGATCCTGGCCGACACGAAGTTCGAGTTCGGGTTCATCGACGGTGACCTGGCGGTCATCGACGAGGTGCTGACCCCCGACTCGTCGCGCTTCTGGGACGGCGAGCAGTATTCCCCGGGCTCCAGCCCGCAGAGCTTCGACAAGCAGTTCGTGCGCGACTTCGTCTCCGATGCGGGGTGGAACAAGGAGCCTCCGGCGCCGATCCTGCCGGACGAGGTGATCGGCGGCACGCGGGATCGCTACGTCGCCGCCTTCGAGCGGCTCACCGGACGGCCCTGGCGTTGAGCAGGGCCTGATGCGCTGGCTGGCCGAGGTCCACGTTGTGCTCCGATCCGGAATCGCCGATCCGGAGGGCCAGACCATCGGGTCAGCGCTCCGCGCGCTGGGATATTCGACGGTGAGCGAGGTGCGCAGCGGAAAGCTCATGCGGATCGCGTTCGAGGCGGACGACCCGGACGCCGCGGAGGCGGCCGTCGGCGAGATGTGCCGCCGGCTGCTCGCCAGTCCGGTGATGGAGACCGCCAGCTGGGAGCTGCGCGCCGACGAGCAGCAGGATGCCAAGGCGGCAAACCCATGACCGTCGCCGCACGGATGCCGCGCGTGGCGGTGGCGGTCTTTCCCGGTACCTGGTCGGAGCGCGACTTCGTCCACGTCGTCGAATCGGTGCTCGGCTGGGAGGCCCGCCTGGTGTGGCACACCGAGGCCGATCTCGGCACGCCGGACGCCGTCGTCCTCCCGGGCGGCTTCGCGCACGGCGATCACCTGCGGACCGGCGCCATCGCACGCTTCTCCCCGATCATGCGCTCGGTCGAAGCGTTCGCCGCCGCGGGCGGGCCGGTGATCGGCTCGTGCAACGGGTTCCAGGTCCTGACCGAGGCGGGCATGCTGCCGGGCGCCCTGCTGCGCAACGATCATCTCGAGTTCCGCTGCGACTGGCAGAACCTCCGGGTCGAGCGGCCTGCCTCCGCGCCGGCGTGGCTCGGGGACCTGGCGGACGGCGAGGTCATCACCCTGCCCATCAGCCATGGCGAGGGG
>JBHENV010000126.1:0-4991 GCA_046261895.1 Candidatus Limnocylindria bacterium | reverse complement strand
ATCATGGCGGCCAGCATGGCCGGCTCGTCCGTCTCGACCGCGTGCTCGACGAAGTAGCGCTGCCCATCGGCATCCACGCTGGCGGCGTAATGCTCGCGCAGCCCGGCCAGCTTGGACGCGGCGGTCTTCGGCTGCTGGACCTCGAAGCTGTACAGCGCACCCAGCGACTCGGGCGCCGCTGCGAACGCCTGCTCGCCGACCGCCAGCAACGTCCTCGACTGCGGCCGGCGCATGGGAGCCGACGCGTCGAGCGAGCGGCGGAAGCGCGACCACAGCGCGTCGTGCTCGCGCTCCTCGGCCGCGTACCCCGGATGGCCGATGCGGTCCCAGCCGCGGTCGACGACCGAGATGAAGGGCGCCCACTCGTCGGCGTACTCGGCCAGGCGCTGGATCGGCAGCGTGCCGGCACGCCACTCGGCGTAAAAGGGATGCTCGTTGAGGTCGAAGCGGCGGACAATGGCGTCCAGCTCGTCGATGCGGCTGCTGCTCATGGGTGGGCACCTCGAATATGACGGTCAGTGCTCGGCCGCCGCGCAGGCGACCTTGCGGTAGAGTACCCGACTGGCCGCATAGAGGAAGCCTACGATCGGGTCGCAGGATCCGATCGCGGGACCAGGAAGGCGGCCGAGGCGGCGGCCGCCGGGGCGCCTCCGACGCCCAGGGTCAGGATCGCCAGCTCGATCGACGAGTCGGCCAGGAGAGGCCGGCCACCGCCGCGCCGATGGGCATGCCCAGGAAGTTGAAGGCCATCGAGACGGCGAAGGCGCGCCCCATCCAGGCGGGGTCGGTCCGTCGCTGGCGCACGGTAAAGAGCGCGATGTCGATCGGCCCGTACAGCAGCCCGACGAGCAGGGATTCCGCCGCAAGCAGCGCCACTCCGAGCGGGACGAAGGCTGACTGGCCTGCGGCGATCAGGAGCAGGGCGACCACCGGCGCCATGGTAACGATCGGCCAGACCAGCAGCGACCGAACGCGGCCGATCCGTATCGGTCCAGGGTGAAGAGCCCGAGCGCAACGCTGACCATCGACTGGGCCACCCGCGCGACCTGCATCGAAACGAGCACGCGCGGCAGAGTTGGGACACGGAGCAGCGCCCGGTAGGACGCTTCGGAGGTGCTCACGGATGGCCGATCGTATCAGCCGTCCACCTTATCGGGATGGGCGACCGCGTGCGTCGGGTTCCGCGCTAGGAGGAGCGGACGTGTTTCGTCGCCCGCGCCTGGCGTTTCGCTGTCGCCGCCGTCTTCGAGCCGGCCGGCTTCTGACCGGCACGCTGCTCCGCATCCCACCGTCGTCGCGCCAGCCGGAACGCATCGGGGCTCATGCGCGCAACGTTCTCGTGAGGCAGCTCGCTGGCGGTGAACATTGCCTTGCCGATGTCGACGAGCGAATGCCCGCCGCGCGGCAGCGTTTCCAGGAGACGGGTATGGCGGGAGGAAAGCTCCAGGCGGACCATATCGCGCGTCACCAGCAGGCATGTGATCAGGGGCAGGCTGGTCCTCGGGATCGATTGAGCGTCGAGCGTCGGTCGAATCTCGGGTCCATCGGCCGTGGTGACCACGCGCCAGCCGCGACCGCTCGCGTCCACCCATACGGCGGGGCGACTCGCGAGGCGGATCAGCTCGTCTTCAGCGGGATCGACGCTGTCGAGCCAGGCCAGCCAGCCGAGGGGATCGTCGGCGAAGCGCGGGGAGGGTCGCCGAGTGGGTCGGACGGCGTGCTGCTCAGGGGGCATGGCGGATACCGATGCGTCGATGGTCACCACCGCCATCAACGCACGTGGCGTGCCGACTTCCGCCACGACACAGGATGCTCGGCGAGTTCTCGGGTGCGTCCCCTAGGATCCCCGTCATGACGACCACCAGGAGCGCCATCGAAGCAGTCGCACCCAACTGCGTGCTGGAGGACGGCCCGATCCGGGTCATCGTCTATCACCACACCCATTGGGACCGCGAATGGTGGACCACGCGACGCGATTTCAGCGTTCGCCTGGGCGACCTGATCGATGAGCTGCTCGACATCCTGGACACCGATCCTGCCTTCACCACGTTCGTGCTCGATGGTCAGACCGTCGTCCTGGAGGACTACCTCGAGCTACGGCCGGAGCAGCGGGATCGGCTGGTTGCGCGGATCAGGCAGGGGCGCATCCATGTTGGGCCGTGGTATGTCCTTGCCGACACGCTCATCCCCAGTGGCGAGGCGGCCATCCGGAACCTCTGGCTGGGGCGATGGGTCTGCCGGTCGCTCGACGTTCCGTGCACCCCGGTCGGATACCTTCCCGACCAGTTCGGCCACGCCGCGCAGCTGCCGCAGATCCTGCGCGGCTTCGGAATCGATGGCGCGGTCGTGTGGCGCGGCTTCGGTGCGCCGCCTCCCGGCCAGGGCGAGGATCCGAATACCGCCGATCTGCTGGCTCCGCCCGACCCCGCCCGTCCGTACTACCCACGCATTCACGGGCGCGATCGCTTTCCGGAGCAGATGCAGAGCGACTTCTGGTGGGAGGCGCCGGACGGCAGCCGCGTGCTGGGCGTCTACCTCGCGCACGAGTACTACGTCAGCCACGCGCCGGCCGGAGCGCCGCACCAGGCCGAGGCCTGGGACAGCTGGGTCGCACGGCAGCGGGAGCTGCTCGCCTACCTGAGGCCATACGCGGCCACCCGCACCGTGCTTCAGCCGTATGGCGGCGACCACCTGCCCGTAGACTCCCGCCTCCCGGATCTCCTGGCGCGCCTGAACGAGGAGATGGAGCCTCATCGCGTCACCTACGAGCAGGGCTCGCTCGCGGGGTACCTGGAGGCCGTGCGCGCCGAGTCCGATGCGATCCGCATCGTCTGGCATGGGGAGGGCCGCGCCTTCGGACGAAAGGCACACCTGCTTCCCGGCGTGACGAGCACGCGCCTCTACCTCAAGCGCTTGAACCGCGACGCCCAGAACGTCCTCGAGCGGCACGCCGAACCCTTCCAGGCCCTTGGCTCGATGCTCGGCGACCGGTACGAGCGCAGCTCGCTGCGTGCGGCCTGGCGGCTGGTCGTCCAGAACCAGCCGCACGACTCGGTCACCGGCTGTTCCATCGACGAGGTGCATCGCCAGAACGTGGCGCGCTACGAGGAGGCGATCGATCTCGGCCGCTTCCTTGCGCTGCGTGCCGCCGAGCGCATCGCGGAGCGAATCGATCGCTCCGAGGTCCCGGAGGTCGGGCGGCCGTTCGTCGTCTGCAATCCGCTCGGCTTCGCCCGGACCGATGCAGTGCGCCTGCTCGTCGATCCCAACCTGGAGATCACCGCGGCGACCTGGCGCCTGCTCGATGACGCCGGCGAGGAACTCGCCTTCCAAGCACATTCTGTCCAGGAGCGGCGGCCGGCACTCCCGAGCCGCGCGTGGACCGAGATCGCCTTCGTCGCGCGGGACGTCCCGGGGCTCGGTTTTCGCCGGCACCATCTCGAGCCGCGCGCGTCCGCGCGTCGGCGGCCCTGGGCGCTCGACCACACGATCCTCGGGCTCGTGGCGCGTGACAAGGGCGCGGCGCGCACGTCCGGGCTGGCCATCGGTCCCGGCCGCATGGAGACCGACCAGCTGAGCGTCCAGGTCGACCAACGCAATGGCTCGCTCACCGTCGTCGACCTGGCGAGCGGCGAGCGTTACCCGGATGTCAACGTGTTCGAGGATGGAGGCGACGCGGGCGACGAGTACAACTACGCCTGGCCGATCGGCGACGCGCTCTTCTCGACCCGCGACCTGCGGCCGTCGCTCACCTGGCTCGAGACGGGCCCGTCACGGGCGACGCTGCGCATCAGCTGGGACTGGCGGCTTCCGGTGGGCCTGACCGACGACCGTCGCAGCCGCTCGGCCACCCTCGTCGCGTTCACGCTGCACAGCGATGTGACCCTTCACGCCGATGTCCGGAGGGTCGACATCCGGACGCATGCCACGAACCCCGCACGCGACCATCGGCTGCGAGCGCTCTTCCCGCTCGGCCGCGACGTGGTCACCTCGAAGGCCGAGTCGGCCTTCTGCGTGGTCGAGCGACCGGTCGCGATCGACGAGGTGGAGCGCGGAAGTGCCGAGCCTGCCGTGCCCGAGTTTCCGCAGCAGACATTCACCAGTGTCGACGCCGATGGACGGGGCCTGACGATCGCCAATCGCGGCCTGTCAGAGGCATCGGTCCTCGATGATGGGCTGGGCACGATCGCCGTTACGCTGCTGCGAGCGGTGGGATTCCTCAGCCGCGGGGACCTCCTAAGCCGGATCGAGGGTGCCGGGCCGCTGATGCCGACGCCGGAGGCTCAGATGCTGGGTCCGGTCTTCGCCGAGTACAGCATCATCCCGCATGCCGGCAGCTGGGCGGATGCGCGCTCGCACCGCGATGCCCATGCCTTCAATGCGGAGCTGGCCGGCGTCGAGCTACCCGTCGGACGGCCGACGAGAGATCCCGGACGTTCGATTCGGCCGCCGAGCGCGCATCAGCTGCCCCCGGTTGCCAGCCTTCTGGAGGTGGAGGGCGACGTCGAGGTGAGCGCCGTCAAGGGTGCCGAGGAGCGAGACGAGCTCGTGGTGCGGGTGCTCAATGAGAGCGCGGCCCCGACCACGGCACGGCTTCGGCCGTACCGTTCGCCGACCCGAACTCGCATGCTCAACCTGGTGGAGGAGCCGATCGATGGGATTGCCCTGCGGCACCCCGGTGATGGCTGGGCCGAGTTCCAGGTCGGCGCGTGGCAACTGGTCACCATCGGCTTCGCCTTCGAATGACGTTCGCCGTCCGCGGGCTGCTCGAGGGGTTCTACGACCGCCTCTGGACGTGGTCGGCACGCGAGCGCGTCGCCGAGCGCGTCGCCGAGCTCGGGTTCGACACCTATGTCTACGCACCGAAAGAGGACCGGGCACAGAACGCCGGCTGGCGGGTGCCGTATCCGGCCGCTGAGGCAATGCGCCTGGAGGCGTTCGTGCGCCGCTGCCGCGACCTCCGGCTGTCGCCGTGGCTCGGCATGCGGCCG
>JBHENV010000125.1:0-13772 GCA_046261895.1 Candidatus Limnocylindria bacterium | reverse complement strand
CCGGAAGTGATGATCATGCACATCGACGCGCTCGCTCGGTACGCCGCCGAGGAGGTCGTCCAGCCCGTCGACGAGCTCGTGGGCCAGCTGGGCCTCACGGAGGAGGACTTCACCCCAGCCGTCTGGGCCGGAACCATGTGGGACGGCGAGCAGTACTCCATCCCGCTCGACGTTCACCCGCAGGTCCTCTACTACAACCGTGACCTCCTGGAGGAGGTCGGGGCGGAGGTTCCGCCGACCGACCAAGAAAGCTTCGAGGAGGCCCTTCAGCTGTGCACCGACGCTGGGTACGACCAGGGCGTCTGGAGCAACCATGCCTTCTCAGCCGGCCTGACCTGGGTGACCCTCTTCTACCAGGCCGGTGGCGAGTGGACCAACGAGGAGTACTCGGAGGCGACCTTCAACAGCGAGGCCGGCGTGCAGGCGAGCGAGTACATGCTCAGCCTGATCGAGATGGGCGTCCAGCCGCAGAACGTCGATCCCGACGCCGAGCTGTCGAACCTGGAGAGCGGGACCGCGTGCTTCGCCACGACGGGGATCTGGCAGACGACGCGCCTGCAGGAGTCCCTCGGCGAGGCGTTCGGCATGGCGCCGTTCCCGCAGATCTTCGATGAGCCGGGCAACTGGGCCGGGTCGCACACGCTGGCGATGCGAGAGGACCTCGAGGGCGACGAGCTCCAGGGAGCCTCGTACTTCATCGACTGGCTCACCAGCCACTCGACCGCTTGGGGGGCCGGTGGGCAGCTTCCCGCCCGCGCGGACGTTCGCGAGAGCGAGCAGTTTGCATCGCTCGAAGACATCCCCGACGTCCTTCCCGCCATCGACGCCGCTCGTTTCCCGCCGCCGATCCCCGGTTCTGGAGACATGTTCTTCGGTCCTGGCGGTGTCTGGGAGAAGGTCTCGGAGATGATCGCCTCCGGCCTCGACCCGCAGGAGGGCCTCGACGCGGCGGCCGAGCAGTACACCGAGATTCTGCAGACCGGCAAGGAGGAGTACGGCTACTGACTCGGCGTTTCCGCAACGCCTGACATGCGATGCGGGGAGCAATGCGCTCCCCGCATCGCTGCTCATCCGGATGAGGAGGTAACGCGTGACGACGGCGCTTCCGACTACGCCGACGACCGGTGGCGCGAGGAGCAAGACGGACGTCCGACGCCGCATCGGTGAAAAGTGGTTCATTCCGTACCTGTTCGTTCTTCCGCACCTCCTCGTCTTCGGCCTCATGATCGGGTGGCCGTTCTTCTACGGCATGTGGATCAGCATGCTCAACGCGGACGCCTTCAGTGGCGCGGACGCCCCGTTCGTCGGCCTGGACAACTACGCCCAGCTGTTCAGCTCGACCAGCACGCAGTTCGGGCGCTTCTGGCAGACGCTCTGGAACACCGTCATCTTCGTGATCATCAGCGTTCCGACGCTGATTGCCATCGCCCTCGGGCTGGCCGCGCTGCTGAACGAGCGCTTTCGCGCGCGCAACGTGTTCCGTGGGATCTACTTCGCGCCGTGGACGCTGGGCGTGTCGGTGATCGGCCTGCTGTGGTTCTGGATCTTCTTCAACAACGGCATCGCAACCACGGTGGTCGAGTTCTTCGGCATCGACGCCCCGATCTGGCTCAGCTCACAGCCATGGGCCTGGTTCACGATCCTGTTCGCCACCATCTGGTGGACGATCGGGTTCAATACGATCATCCTGCTGGCGGGCATGCAGGCCATCGCCGCCGACCTGTACGAAGCGGCCACCGTGGACGGCGCCAACAAGTGGCAGCAGTTCCGCCACATCACCGTCCCGAGCCTGCGACCGATCCTTCTCCTCGTGGTCACCCTCCAGGTCATCGCCTCGTTCAACCTGGTCGGACAGCCGCAGATCATCACCAACGGTGGACCGCCGACGGCCCAGACGACCCCGGTGCTGCTCCACCTCTACAACGTCGGCTTCCGATCCCCATTCGACGTGGGGCTCGCCGCGGCAATGGCCGTGGTCGTCGCGGTCGTGATGGTCGCCGTCAGCGTCATCAACTTCCGCTTCTTCAGCTCCGAGCGGGCGTAAGGAGGTCTGGTCATGGCCCAAGCCGTCGACGCCGAAGTCGTCGAAACACGAACCGCGTCTTCCGTACGTCGAGGGATCAGCCCGGGACGCATCAGCCTGTACGTGGTGCTGATTCTCATCGCGCTCTTCTTCGTCCTTCCGCTGATCTGGATGGTGGCGACGTCGCTGAAGGCCGAGAGCGCCGTCTTCAGGGACCGGGGCCTGATCCCGGCTGAGCCCACGCTCGAGAATTTCGAGCGGATCCTGACGGCAGGGGGCCAGACCCCGGTCCTGCGCTACATGTTCAACAGCTTCGGCGTCGCCACGATCGGCACGGTACTCACCGTGTTCCTGACGTCGCTGTCGGGCTACGCCTTCGCGCGCATCGACTTCCGGTTCAAGAACATCCTCTTCTCGGCGCTGATCACCACCCTGCTGCTGCCGGGAGTGATGTTCCTGGTGCCGCAATACCTGCTGATGTCGCAGCTCAATCTCCTCAACACGTGGCCGGCCTTCATGCTTCCGGGCCTGGCGGGTGCGTTCGGCGTCTTCTTCATGCGCCAGTTCTTCATGAGCATCCCGGTCGAGCTCGAGGAGGCGGCCTACGTGGACGGCGCCGGCCGCTTCAAGACCTTCTTCTCGATCATCCTGCCGCTCGCCGGGCCGGCGATCGCGACGCTGGCGGTCATCAGCTTCCTTGGCTTCTGGAACGACTACCTCTGGCCGCTGATCACCTGCCAGGGCCCAAGCTGCACGCTCGCTCCGGCTCTTCGGAACCTGCAGGGCACGTACTCGACGCGCTTCGCGCTCCTCATGGCCGGGTCGGTCATCGCCGCCGTCCCGGTGCTGATCCTCTACCTCTTCTCCCAGCGCTACATCATCCAGAGCGTGACGTCGTCGGGGGTCAAGGGTTGAGCGAGGCCGCCGACGGACCGGTTCGGTCGGCCCACACACGACGCCCGCTTCGATGAGATCATCCCGGGGTCCGGGCCTACTCGTCGTGGTCGCCCTCCTCCTCGCCGCCTGCTCGAACGGCGATACCGGCAGTGGCGCCGCGTCTGCCTCCGTGGAGCCGCGCGAGTCGGGGTCCGAACCGTCCGCGTCGGCGTCGGCTGCCGCCGCGACCCCGGGCGAGGGCGAGTTCCTCAACCCGGTGTTGCGTAACTTCCCCGATCCCGACGTGATGCAGGTGGAAGACGGGTTCTACGCGTACGCGACGACGAACTACCAGGCGGCGAGCGGCGAGGGTAGCCATATCCAGGCCGCCCGCTCCACGGACCTCGTGACCTGGGAGCGACTCGCCGACGCCCTGCCGGAGCAGGCTTCGTGGAGCGGCCTCACGCCGCTCTTCCGGGGGCAGCCGCACTCCGCCACCTGGGCACCGGACGTGACGCCCATCGGTGAGCGATTCGTCATGTACTACACCACCCCGGCGCTCGGGATCCCGCGGCCCGACGAAAAGCCGTCGCAGTGCCTGAGCGTCGCGGTCAGCGACTCGCCCGAGGGCCCCTTCGTGGATGAGTCGGAGGCACCGATCGTCTGCCAGGCGGACCTGGGTGGCTCGATCGACGGCTCGTACTTCCAAGACGAGGACGGCACCCAGTACCTGGTCTGGAAGAACGACGGCAATTGCTGCGCGCTCCCGACCAACTTCTGGCTGCAGGAGCTGAGCGCCGACGGCACGGCGGTCACCGGCGAGGCCGTCCAGCTCGGGGGCCTGGCGAACGACGACGCCTGGGAAGCCGGCGTAATCGAGTCGCCCCAGGTCCTCATCCACGACGGGCGGTACTACGTGTTCTACTCCGGCAACGACTTCGCGAGCGGCTCGTACGCGGTGGGCTATGCAACCGCCGATGCGCTCGAGGGACCGTACACGGACGCGGAGGAGAACCCAATCCTCTTCACCGACTTCAACAGCGCCCCGGAGCTCGGCCTGGCTGGTCCGGGCCACCAGGGCATCTTCACCGACGCCGACGGCGACCTGTGGATGGCGTACCACGCGTGGCAGAACACGGCAATCGGAAACGACAGCGTGGGCCGGCATCTGTGGCTCGACGAGCTGCTGTTCGAGGACGGCAGGCCGGTCGTGGACGGGCCGGACGCGGCTCCCCAAGCCGTTCCGTGACCGAAGCACGCGTGGGGCAACCGGCCCCCGTGCACGCCGGCTGATGCGCGACGACAACGCGACCATCGCCCTCGACGGGGAGTGGAGCTTCGTGGCCGATCCCGAGCGGCTCTACGCAGCCGACGACCTGCCGCCGGGGGCGCCGATCACCGTCCCCGGCTGCTGGGAAGCGCAGGTGCCGCGACCGTATCGGATCATCAACGCCTGGTATCGCCGGAGCTTCGAGCCGCCTGCGGACTGGGACGGCTCGCGCCTGCTGATCCATTTCGGAGCGGTGATGTACCGGTGCGCCGTGTGGCTCAACGGCGTTCGCATCGGGGAGCACGAGGGCGGATACACCGCCTTTGCGCTGGAGTGCGGCGGCGCTGTCCGGTGGGGAGCCGCCAACCAGCTCGTCGTGGAGGTGCAGAACCCGCTCAACGCGATCGCCGACTATCCGGCCCTGGCGGTCGAGCGGATCGTCAGCGTCGAGGAGTACGCCCCGGGCCTTCCCCTGTCCGAGGCACCGCACGGCAAGCAGACGTGGTACTCGAGCCAGAGCGGGCTGTGGCAGTCGGTGCGCGCGGAGCGGGTGGGGACCTGTCACATCGATGCCGTCGTCGTCTTCCCCGATGTTGCCGGCACCCGTGCGAGGGCGCGGTGGCGGGTGCTCGGCGACCGAGCCGGTGCGCGGCTCGAGCTGCGCGTGGTCGGTCCCGATGGAGACGAGGTCGGAACGGCCGAGGAAGACCTCTCCGACGCCGCAGGCGAGACCGTCGTGCCGGTTCCAGACCCGGTCCTCTGGGGCATCGGCGCTCCGAACCTCTATCGGCTGGAGGCGCGGGTCGTCCTCGCGAACGGGGTACAGCAGGACGCCTTGACAACTCGCTTCGGCATGCGGGAGGTGGGGGTGCGTGACGGCGCGGTGACCCTGAATGGCGAGGCGGTGTATCTGCTCGGCGTGCTGGACCAGGACCTGTACCCCGAGACGATCTCGACGCCACCATCGCGGGCATACCTCGACGAGCAACTGCGACGCGCGCGAGAGCTCGGGTTCAACATCCTGCGCTGCCACATCAAGGTTCCCGACCCTATGTACCTCGACGCGGCCGACGAGGCCGGCCTGCTCGTGTGGTGCGAGCTCCCGAACTGGACTCGCTTCAGCCAGGCTTCCGCCGAGCGCGGCGTCCGGACGCTCGACCGCATGGTCGAGACGCTCGGCTCCCATCCCTCGGTCGTCATCTGGACCATCATCAACGAGGATTGGGGAACCCAGCTGCGACACGAGCGACGCGACCGCCAATGGCTGTCGCAGACGTACTCGTGGTTGAAGGCGCTGGACCCGACGAGGCTGGTCGTCGACAATTCCGCGTGCGAGACCAGGGAGCAGCCGAACTTCCACCTCAAGAGCGACCTGGCCGACTTCCACATCTACTTCGGGCCGGACAACGCCGTGCGTTGGCGGAATCGCATCGAGGAGTTCGCCGGGCGCCCGGCGTGGCTCTGGAGCCCACACGGTGACGCCGAGCCCGATGGCGATGAGCCGCTCATCCTCAGCGAGTTCGGGGGCTGGGGACTGCCCACGCTCGCCGCCCTCCGCAGCGAGAGCGGTCGCGAGCCGTGGTGGTTCGGCACCGGGCACGGATACTACCGACCGTCAGGCATCGGCGGCCGCTTCGAACGGTACGGCCTCGACCGGATCTGGCCGGATCTCGACGCGCTCGCCGAGGCGACGCAGTGGAGCCAGTTCCACAACCTCCAGGAGCAGATCGGTGAGCTCCGCCGACATGCGACCATCACCGGCTACGTCGTGACGGAGCTGAGCGACGCCTACTGGGAGGCGAACGGCCTGCTCGACGCCCATCGGCGGCCGAAGGTCTTCCATGAGCGGCTCGGCGAGATCAACGCGACGGAGGTCGTGTGGGCGTTACCCGAGCGTCGTGACCTGTGGGGAGGCGCGGAGCTGCGTGCGCCGCTCTTCGTCTCCTCGTACGCCGGCCAGGCGGCCGGCGGCGGTGCCGTCGACTGGCGGCTGAAGCTCGCCGGTGGGGCGGAGGTGTCGGGGAGCGTGCCCCTTGCGGCATGGCCGGCGCACGGCGTCTCCACCCTTCCCGATCTGCTCGTAAGTGTGCCGGCCGTGGAGGGTCCGACCGACGCGACCCTCGAGCTGGTGGCGCGCGATGGATCGGGTGGCGAGCGAGCACGGAACGCTCTGCAGTTCGCCATTCTGCCCGACCCACGCGGGGCCGGGCACGTTGCCCGGAAGGTCGCGATCCACGACCCGCTTGGGATATGGGAGCTCGCCGATCGCATGACGGCGCTTGGCCACGAGATCGTTCCGCAGGCAGAAGCGGAGCTGACGCTGACGTCAGTCCTGACACCGGAGATCGTCGCGCATGCCGAATCGGGTGGTCGGGTCCTGGCACTCGTGCGTACCACGAGCGCGCTGCCGAAGGATCTCGACCTGCGTCGCCGGGTGAGCGTCCACCTGCGCCGGTTCGCACACGCCGGATGGCCCGGTCAGGTGAGCCCGTGGGAAGGCGACTGGGTCAGCAGCTTCAGCTGGATCCTGCCCGACGCCTTCCCGCGCCTGCCGCGCCGCGCGCCGCTCGACCAGGCCTACGGCGAGATCGCCCCAGATCACGTGCTGCTCGGTTACGACCCGGTGAAGCACCGTGACGAGGTGCCGAGCGGCATGTTCGTCGGCTGGGTGCACGCGCCCGCGGCGCTGATCTGGGAATTCCGGCAGGGCGATGGCGTGATCACGGTGACGACCCTGCGCCTGGCCCCCGAGTCGGGACCGGTCGCGACCACGATGCTCGACTGTCTCATCCAGCAGAGCGTCGAACAGGCGCCCGGCGCCACGCGCTCACTGGCCTGGTAGCGGATCGCCGGCACCATCTGGCGTCGTATGAGTCGACACGGCCGTCGACGGGTCGGGTTCCACCCCCCGGTCACCCGCCTTGCCCCCGCTGCCGGAGCCATCGCTCGAGGTCGTAGCCGATATGGGCGAGGTGGTCCCGGTAGTTTCGCCACCGCCACTCCGCATCGGAGCCCGGTGACTCCAGATATGGCGCGGGGTCGTGCGGCGAGTTCGAATGGCCACGGCCGGTCCACGTGCAGGTGGCCCGCCGAAGTTAGCCCAGCTCCATGCCAGCGGCTCGGCAGTCCTCGGCGAATGCCGGCAGCGCGTCGTCATCATCGACGGAGCCCCGCACGAGCATCTGAACGCGGCGAATGCCCAGCTCCGCATATTCGGCCAGCCGCTCGCGGCGGGCCTGTCCAGCCTCGGTGGCCTGCTCCCACCAGATGTGGACCGACACGTCCAGCGTGTCGGGGTCCCGGCCGATCTCCTCGCAGCGGCTGTGGATGGTCGGCAGCGCCGCCTTGAGATCCTGAGGGAGCATGGCGTCGATGTTGAGCTCGTCCGCGTAGCGCGCGGCCAGCCGCCACGTGCGCTCCGGCCCGTTGCCGCCGATCATGATCGGCACGCGGGGCTCCTGGAGGCCCGGCGGCTCGTTGATGGCGCCATGGATAGACGCATGCGTCCCTTCATAGGTCGAGCGCCCGGGCGACAGCATCGCGCGGATGATCTCCAGTGAATCGGCCAGGCGGTCGAGCCGGTCCTTTCGGCCGGGGAAGTCGTAGCCATATGCCTCCCACTCCTCCTGCTTCCAGCCGGCGCCGATGCCGACCTGGGCGCGACCGTTGCTCACCAGGTCGAGCGTGGAGATCATCTTCGCCACGAGTGCGGGATTGCGAAAGCCAGCCGACATGACGATGTGTCCGAGCTTGACCCGCTCCGTCCGCTGGGACAGCGCGGTGAGAAACGTGAACGACTCGAACGTCATCTCGTCCGTCGGGTCGGGAGTGGTGTGGAAATGGTCGAACGCCCAGATCGACTCGAAGCCCAGCTCCTCGGCCTGGCGGGCGACGAAGACGCTGCGCTTCCACGCATGGGCTGGCTCCCACTCGGCGTATTCGCCGGTCCAGCCCTGGGGGATGATGATTCCTGCTTTCATGCCCGCGGCACATTGCGGCTTGCGTGCCACTATTCCCAGGTGAAGGACACCTTTCCGCCGTCCGCGGCGTCGGCGAGCCGGTACGCCTCCTCGGCATCCGCGATGCGGAACCGATCGGTCACCATCTCCTCCGGCCGCAGCCGCCAGCGGACCAGCAGCTCGACGAGATCCTCCATCTGGCCGATGCTGCACACCCATGACCCGACGACGGTGAGCTGCGGATGGATCAGCACGGGGCTGACGTTGAAGGCGACGGTGCTCCCCTCGCCGACGAAGGCGACGCGCCCCCAGGGACGGGTGGCCCGCAGGCAGGCGAGCCGCGCGTCGCCGTTGCCGGAGCAGTCGATCGAGACCTCGAAGCCCCGCCCGCCGCTCCGCTCCAGCAGCGCCTCCGCGAGCTGGTCCGGCGTGGCATCGATGACCTCGATCCCGAGCCGGCGCGCGACCTCCCTGCGGCCGGGGGAAGGCTCCACGCCGACGACGTCGGCTCCGAAGCCGCGGGCGAGCATCGCCGCGCCGATTCCGACCGGGCCGAGGCCCGTGATCACCACCCGATCCGCACCGCTGATGCCGACGCGCAGGCACGCGGCGTAGGCCGTTCCCAGGCCACACGCCACGATCGACCCATCCAGGTAGCTCAGCTCGTCCGGCAGTGCGACCAGCGTCCGCTCCTCGGCGAGGAGGAACTCCGCGTGGCCGCCGTCGCGTTGCCAGCCATAGGCGGCGCGGGTCGGACCGGTGCACGAGATCATCCATCCCGTCCGGCAGGCGTGGCAGAGCCCGCAGCCGGCAATGTGGTAGAGCGCGACGCGGTCGCCCACGCGGAATCGACCGACGTCGGGGCCGACCGCCTCGATCACGCCCGACGGCTCGTGGCCAGCGATGACGCCCCGATATGACTCCGGCCCGGTCCCCTGCTCGGTCGGCCGATAGATGGCTCGAAGGTCGCTGCCGCAGATCGAGGATGCCCGCATCCGCACGAGTGCCTGCCCCCGGCCGGGTGCCGGCACCTCGACCTCCCGGATCTCCACCCGGCGGTCTCCGGGCAGATACACGCCGGACATCGCGCTCATCGCGCGATAGTAGCGGAGGCTCGAGACGAGGCTCGTATCCGTCCGCCGGTGGGGGCCAGCGTCCGCCACAATCGGAGTATGCAGGTGAACGGCGACGCCCTACGGCGCGAGATGCGCATCGAGCGCATCGAGCGCGAGGACGGCCGGGCGCTGCTCCTCTTCAGCTGGCCGGATTCGTCGGAGGAGCCGGCCCCGGCCGCGCGGGCCGATGAACCGATCCTCCAGCCATGGTCACCAGAGGCGGGGCCGGCGGATGTCTGAGCTTCGGTGGAATGCCCTCCTTCGCGAGTGGACGATCACCGCCACCCATCGGCAGGATCGGACGTTCCTTCCGCCGCGCGACTTCTGTCCCCTGTGTCCCACCAGGCCGGGAGGGCAGCCCACCGAAATCCCGCGCGACGACTTCGAGATCGCGGTCTTCGAGAACCGGTTTCCGTCCCTCCAGCGCCTACCGCCGGAGCCCGCCGTGGGTGGCACGGACGTGTCGCCCGTAATGCCGGCGATCGGCGCCTGCGAGGTTATCGTGTACAGCCCGCAGCACGACGCCACGCTGGGCGGCGCATCGCTGGAGCAAATCGAGCGCCTCATCACGGTGTGGGCGCATCGCACGCTGGAGCTCGGGGCGCGGGAGGAGATCGACTACGTCTTCATCTTCGAGAACCGGGGAGAGGCGATCGGCGTGACGCTGCACCACCCGCACGGCCAGGTGTACGCCTATCCGCACGTGCCGCCGATCGCCGCGCGCGAAGCGGCGGCGGAGCGCGAGCATCGCGAGCGCCACGCGTCCTGCCTGCTGTGCGACCTGGCCGAGGACGAGCGCAGGGATGGCCGTCGCACGGTGATCGAGACGCCCGGCTGGCGGGGCGGGGTACCGTTCGCCGCGCGCTGGCCGTTCGAGGTCCATCTTGCGCCGACCCGGCACGTCGGCTGGCTGCACGAGCTCGACCCCGACGAGCGGTCCGGCCTCGCGCTGGGGCTCAAGACGTTGCTGCTCAAGTACGACACGCTCTTTGGCTTCCCGCTGCCGTACATCATGGCGATCCACCAGCGGCCGACCGATGGCGGGGACCACGATGACCATCTCCACATCGAGTTCTATCCGCCAAACCGATCGGCGACCAAGCTGAAGTACCTCGCCGGGTCGGAAGCGGGCGCGGGCGCCTTCATCAATGACACGTTGCCCGAGGAAACGGCAACGTTGCTGCGCGACGTGGGTCCCACGACCGACGAGCTGGCCGGCTGACCGTGGAGATCGCCACCGTGCGCGGACGCCTGCGAGCGGCGTTCCCGAAGGTCGACCACCGAGGCATGCGGGTCGTGCGCGCGCCGGGCCGGGTCAACCTCATCGGCGAGCATACCGACTACAACGACGGCTTCGTCCTGCCCGCCGCGATCGGCCTGGAGGTCTGGATCGGCTTCGTGCGGACCGATGACGGCCGCGTCGAGATGGTCCTCGAGGATGGATCCCGCGATGGATTCGACCTTGACGGTGTCATGAGCGCGCGGGGCGGCTGGATCCAGCGGATGGCGGGCATGGCGTGGGCCCTGGCCGAGCAGGATCTGGAGCCTCGGGGGCTTCGCGGCGTCCTGCTCAGCGAGATTCCGATCGGGGCCGGCCTGTCGAGCTCCGCCGCGGTCGAGGTGGCCACCGCCTGGGCGCTCCTCGACGACCGGCCGCTGGAGCCGATGGCGATCGCGCGGGCCGCCCAGCGCGCGGAGAACGGCTTCGTCGGCGTGCAGAGCGGGATCATGGATCCCTTTGCCAGCGCCTTCGGGCGGCGGGACTCCGCGCTGCTGGTCGATTGCCGTTCGCTCGAGTACCGGCCGGTCCCGCTCCCGGTCGATCGCTACGCCATCGTGGCGTGCGACACCCGCGCTCCGCATCGGCTCGAGAGCTCCGAATACAACGCTCGCCGCGCGCAGTGCGAGGCGGTCGTGGCGCTCGTGGCCGAATTGCAGCCGGAGGTGCGTTCGCTGCGCGACGTGACGCTCGAGATGCTTGCCGCGGTCGACGACCTCGATCCGGTGCTGCGGCGTCGCGCCGATCACGTCGTTCGCGAAAACGAGCGGGTCATGCGAGCGGTTGAGGCACTCGAGGGTGGTCAGCCGGAGGCACTGGGCGGCCTCTTCGCGGAGAGCCACGCGTCGCTCAGGGAGCTGTACGAGGTCTCTTCGCCCGAGCTGGATCTCCTCGTGGAGATCGCCGTGTCCACGCCCGGCGTGCTCGGCGCAAGGATGACCGGCGCCGGCTTCGGCGGATGCACCGTCAACCTTGTCGAGGCCGCCTCGGTGGATCGCTTCCGCTCCTCCGTCGAGCGGAGGTACGAGGCCGGCACCGGCAGGCCACCGGGTGTGTACGTCGTCGATGCGGTCGCGGGCGCGGGCGAGGTGTCCGTGTGAATGCCTCGGCCCGTGCGGATGTGGTGGCTCGCCGCCTGGAGACGGTGCGCGGGCTCATGCGCTCGAGACGGGCGCAGGGCGTTCTGCTCTCGACCAGGCGCAACTTCGCGTGGCTGACGCTGGGCGGCCTGAACCACGTCCTGCTCAGTACCGAGCATGGCGCCGTGCCGGTCCTCGTCACCGAGCATGAGGCCCTGGCCATCGCACCGGCGAACGAGGCACCGCGGGTCGCCGACGAGGAGCTGGCCGGCCTCCCGATCAGCGTCAGGGTGGTGCCGTGGCACGACGAGCGCGCAGCGGAGCGGGTGGCCGACGACACGGCGAGCGGCCGCGTCCTGTCGGATGCGGATCTCGAGCTCGAGCTTGTGCCGCACCGAAGCCGGCTCGAGGAGATCGAATGGCAGCGCCTCATGGAGCTGGGACGCTTCGCGACCGCGGCGGTCGAGAGTGGCCTGGCGGCCGTGGCGCCCGGGGACCGGGAATCTGACGCCGTTGCCGTGATGGTGGCTGCGGTCGCGCGCTACGGCGCGCGGGCGCCGGTGGTGCTCGCGGCCGCCGACGAGCGGGTCGACCGCTACCGGCATCCCCTGCCGGCCGGCGCCGAGGTACGACGGCGGCTGATGCTCGTCCTGGTCGTGGAGCGATGGGGACTGCACGCCGCCGTGACCCGTATCCGCGAGCTCGAGCCGCCGAATCGAGAGCTGCAGCGCCGGATCGAGGCCTCGGCCATCGTGCTCGACGCCATGCACGGCGCCACTCGCCCGGGGGCAACCCTCGGCGACGTGCTCGCCGCGGCGCAGGACGCCTACCGTGCCACCGGGTTCGGTGCCGAGTGGGAGCTGCACCACCAGGGCGGCAGCATCGGCTACCAGGGGCGCGAGCGGATCGCCACCCCGGGCGACCCGACCCCCATCGAGCCCGGCATGGCGTTCGCCTGGAATCCGTCGATCACCGGCAGCAAGGCGGAGGAAACCGCGATCCTCCTGCCCGCCGCCGGGCTGCATATTGTGACAGCGGGGTCGTAGGGGCAGGCCGAACCGCTCTGGTCGTCAGGGCCCGAGCGCGGTAGGCTCGACAAAACGCCGCTCGGGGACCCCACAATCATGTCGTCCATCACGCTGGCAGCGAGTGACCGGGAGATCGCATCCGATGTAGAGACCCTGCAGCGGGATGGGATCGTCGCGCGCAAGGGCGCCTTCGAGCGCGACTGGGTAGAACGTGTCCGCGAGGACATGATGACCGCATTCTGGGCGGCTATTCAGCGCCCGGGTGGCACCATCGGCCGCGGTCCGCGTCGCTGGTACGTCGAGATGCACCCGGAGGAGATGAGCGGCTTCGTCGACCTCGTGGGCCATCCGTGGGTCGTCGCCATGTCGACCGCCGTGCTCGGCCAGGATTACCGCGTCGTCGAGGTCGGGTTCGACGTTCCGTTCCAGGGGGCCAAGAACCAGCCGTGGCACCGTGATTTCGCGTCGCCGCCCGAGACGTATCGCGACCACCGCATCACGTCACTCGCGTTCAACCTGACCGGCGTCGACGTGACCGAGGACATGGGTCCGTTCGAGATCGCCGTCGGGACGCAGTGGGACGACGGCCGAAGCTGGAAGCACGAGATGTTTCCATCCAGGGAGCTCTGGGGCCGATTCGCGGAGCGGGGAGTCCGCAAGTATCCCCGGATGGGCGACATCAGCTGCCGAACGGCGTTGACGATGCACCGAGGGACGGCGCACGGCTCCCCCGTGGCGCGCCCGGTTCTGATCCTGGGCGTGGTGCGCGGCGACGGGGCGAATCCCGACGAGCACGACCTGGCGTTGACGCGGGACTTCCACGACGCGTTGCCCACCGATGTCCGGGACCGCCTGCTGTGCCGCGTCGTGGACGAGCTGACACCGATCAGCCAGCGGCACGACATCGAAGGCCTCGTGATGGGGGAGGACTGAGCAGCGCCCACCGCGGGCGCACCTTCAGCGCGACAAGCGAGCTGTCCGGTAGGCGTTGCGGCTCACCGACGTGTTGCTGGCGGCGCCGCGGGCAAGCCGGTTGGGCCGACCGTGCCTGGGCCGTCGGGATGATCGAGGCCTTTCGCTGCGACGACTAACCCTATGAGTTCCCAGACTCCGGCTAGGGCACACGGCGCCTCGCCATACCCG
>JBHENV010000124.1:0-9396 GCA_046261895.1 Candidatus Limnocylindria bacterium | reverse complement strand
TGTGGCCTCGACTCGATCTGTCGAGGCTTGGAGCGCGGCGCCGCTCACATGGAGTCCGGGGCTGAGATGCCGAGCAGGTCGAGGCCATTGGCCAGGACCGATCGGGTCGCGTCGACGAGTGCCAGGCGCGCGGCCGAGAGCGGCTCGTCCTCGGTGAGAACCTTGCAATCCCGATAGAAGGTAGAGAAGGCGCTCGCCAGCTCGTAGCAGTAGCGCGGCACCTCGTGCGTCTCGCGCCGTTCGGCGGCGATGGCCAGGGCATCGGGGAAGTCGAGCAGCTCGCGCAGGAGCGCCTGCTCGGCCGGGTGGCGCAGGAGCTCTGAAGCTCGTGATGCGTCGGGCCCCGTGCCGGCGTCCACGGCGTTGCGAAGGATCGAGCTGGCCCGAGCGTGCGCGTACTGCACGTAGTAGACGGGGTTCTCGTTGCTCTGCTTCTTCGCCAGCTCGAGGTCGAAGTCGATCCCGGATGTGTACGCGCGTGAGCTGAAGTACCAGCGCGCGGCATCGACGCCGACCTCGTTCAGCACCTCGTCGAGCGTGATGAACTCGCCCGAGCGCTTGCTCATCGGGATCTCGACGCCATCGCGGACGAAGCGGACCCAGGCGATCAGCAGCATCCGCACCGCCTCACGGTCGAACCCCATCGCCTTGGCGGCGTTGCGGACCCGGGCGACCGTCCCGTGGTGATCGGCGCCCCAGATGTAGATCAGCTCGTCGAAGCCGCGGCTCAGCTTCTCAACGACATAGCCGATGTCCGAGGCGAAATAGGTCGGCAGACCGTTGGACCGATAGATCACCCGGTCCTTGTCGTCACCGAATGCGGTCGAGCGGAACCAGGTCGCGCCGTCGGCTTCGTAGACGTGCCCCTGCATGCGCAGCTCACCGACCGCGCGCTCGACCCACCCGCCGTCGTGCAGGGCGCTCTCCACCTTCCAGACGTCGAACTCGACTCCCAGCCGCTGCAGGCTGGCCTCGATGCCGGCACGAACGCGTTCCGTTGCCCACGCGCCGACCAGACGCCCGGCGTCGTTTGGCCGCGCCGTGCTGTCCTCCAGGACGTGGGCGGGCAGCTCGGCTGCCAGCTCCTCGACGTACTCGCCGCGATACCCGTCCTCCGGCAGCTCGGTCCCATCTCGGCGCGCCAGCACCGAAAGCCCCAGGTTGACCACCTGCGCCCCGAAGTCATTGAAGTAGTACTCACGCTCGGCTCGATGGCCGACGGCCACGAGCACGCGAGACAGGACGTCGCCGACGAACGCCCCGCGCGCGTTGCCGACGTGCAGCGGCCCGGTCGGATTGGCGCTGACGAACTCGACGTTGATGCGTCGGGGCTCGCCGACCGTGTTGCGGCCGAACGATGGTCCAGCGTCGCGGATAGGCCCTGCCTGAGCCGCCACCCACCGTGGATCGAGGCGCAGGTTCACGAATCCCGGAGCCGCCACGGAGACGTCCGCGATGGACGCCGGCGGTTCGAGGTGCGCGACGATCGTCTCGGCGATCCGCATCGGTGCGGCGCGCGCAACCGGTGCCAGCTGCATGGCGATGTTGCTTGCCCAGTCGCCGTGCTCGGGCTTGGCCGGTCTCTCCAGACCGATGGCGGGGAGCCCCGCTCCGTGCGGCAGGCTCAGCTCGCCTGCGGCGACGGCGCGATCGCGAGCCTCTTCGAGGGCACGGGTGATTTCGGCGCGGAGGCTCATGGGGCGTCGAGTCTAGCGCCTCGACGCCGGGTGACCGAAGGGTCAGTCCTGGGTCGAGTCCGCGATGGCCGGGGCGGGCCGAGCCTCGTCGCCGGCATCAGCCTGAACGGCGCCGCCAATGGCCATCGAGAGGACCATCCAGGCCGCTGCCAGTGCGACCAGGAGTCTATTCGGGCGACGGTGAATGGCTGAACGTGTGCTGGGCGTCATGGGTGTCGTTATGTCTCGCGCTCTACTGGATGCTCCATCTTCCCCGCCACCCGGCTATGCAAGCCGGTTGCCAGAATCGCCTCCGCGGTGCGGAATCGCAACGCTGCTAGCGGTCGCGAGCGAGACGCAGCTCCAATGCCTGGTCCGCGCTGAAGTCGGCAAGCCTGAGGGCCTCCGACGTCACCTCGAGCAGCGCACCGGTGGGGGCAAGGCCGATCAGCTCGCAGTGGTCAATATCGGTCCCGGCCTCCTGCGCCAGGCGCCGAACTTCGTTGACGACGGCCGCGATGCCGGTGCGTTCCCAATCGACCAGGTTCGTGCTGACCTGCGCCAGCGGACGCATGCCGGGATTCTGGAGCAGGACACCCATCGCCTGGACGGCCGGCATGCCGCCCGAGCTTTCGCGGATCGTGTGCGCGATCTTGATGGCGACCGCCAGCTCATCGGTCTGCAGGTTGATGTTGAACGCGATCAATGGCTTGCGGGCCCCGACCGCCACGGCGCCGCCTCGCGGGTGCATTCGGCGGGGGCCGAAGTCGGGGGCGCGCAGCGGGTTCGTGGCGATCTCGTCGCGGATCACCTCGTACTGGCCGCGTCGGACGTCGGCCAGCCGCCTGCGATCCGGGCGAAGCGCCGCTTCGCCGTAGAGGTAGACGGGCAGATCGAAGCGGACGGCGATCTGTTCGCCGAACCTGCGTGCCAGGTCGACGCACTCCTCCAGGCGGGTTGTCCCCAGCGGCACGAATGGGATGACATCCACGCTGCCGATGCGGGGATGCGCGCCGAGGTGCTGCTCCATGTCGATCAGCTCGAGCGCGCGACCGACCGCCGCCGTTGCGGCCTTCACGACCGGCTCCGCGCTGCCCGCGAACGTGACGACGCTGCGGTTGTGCGTCTCGTCGCGCGTGTGGTCGAGAACGGTGATCCCCTCGATCTGACCGATCGCCCGCACGATCTCCGCGACAACCCCGTCCCGGCGACCCTCGCTGAAGTTCGGCACGCACTCGATCAATCCCGGCACGTGGTTGATCGTAGCGAGTGGCCGCCAGTGCTTCTGCGCCGTTACGCAGGCCGCTCACGACTCCGCCGGCTTGCGCCGTGGCGCAAGTAATTGCGACCTTGGGCTGCGTCCCGACCGAGAATTGCAATGGAGCGCAAGAACCGGTCGCGATGGCCCTGTTACGCTCCGATGAGATGGCGGCAACCACCAATTTCATGGTATCGGCGATCCGCCCGTGAGCGGCACGCTGTACATGGTGGCCGTGCCGATCGGCAACCCCGACGACCTTGCGCCGCGGGCGCGAGACGTGCTGCGGTCGGTGACGGTCGTGGCGGCGGAGGATACCCGGCATTTCGCGACGCTCGCGCGGCACCACGGCATCGAGACCCGGGCGGTGAGCTACCACGATCACAACGAGGAGGCACGCACGCGTGAGCTGTTGGGGAGGCTTGTCGCCGGAGACGATGTGGCGGTCGTGAGCGATGCCGGTACGCCGCTCATCAGCGACCCCGGCTTCCGCCTTGTCCGTGCCTCGATCGAGGCGGGCGTGACCGTCACCAGCCTGCCCGGCGCATCGGCGGTCATCACGGCACTGGCCGCATCCGGCCTGCCGCCGCAGCCCTTCCGCTTCATCGGCTTCCTGCCACGCGCGACCGCTGCACGCCGCGCTGTCCTTGAGAAGGTTCGGCCCGACGAGGCAACGCTCATCGCCTTCGAGGCGCCGCGGCGTCTGACCGATGCATTGCGCGACGCGCTCGAGATGCTGGGGGATCGGCCCGCCTGCCTTGCGCGCAGCATCACCAAGCCGCACGAGCGGTATCAGCGCGGATCGCTCTCGGAGCTGATCGTCGTGCTCGAGGCCGAGGGTGAGGTGCGAGGCGAGTGCACGCTGCTCATCGGTGGTGCCCCTGGACGATCGGGCGTGACCGATGACGCGGAGGCCGATGCCGGCCTTCTTCTCGCAGCTGATGCACCCGCGCGCGCCGTGCAGGCACTGCTGGTGCAACGGCACGGCCTCTCGAAGCGCGAGGCGTACGCCCTGGTGCTGCGAGTGCGGGATCGATGACCGCCGAGATTGTCGAGCGGGTGCTCCGCTCGTCGCGCTATCGCGACGTCGACCGTTCGCTGCTCTCGAGGCTGGCCGAGGAGGAGCTTCCGCGGGCACGGAACGCCGACGACGCCGTGAAACGGGTCAAGCGCCGTCTCCACCAGGCGGTCGGCGCGTTCCGTGGTGCCGCCCGCCGCCCCGACGCCATTGCGGCCGCGTGGTCCGGAGATCTCGCCGGCCGTGTGTTCAGACAGGCCTGCGCCGATGCGCTTCGCGCGCATGCGTCGACGCGGGAGCGGGTCGCGCATCTCGACGAGTTCTACGCGCCGATCTGGTCGATCACCGGCTCGCCGCGAAGCGTGATGGACCTGGGCTGTGGGCTCCATCCGCTCGGCCTGCCGTGGATGGGGCTCGCGCCCGACGCCACCTATCTGGCCTCCGATGTCGACCGCAGGCCGCTCGCCATCGTCACCTCGTTCCTCGATCTCGTGGGTCAGCCACATCGGGTGGAGGTCCATGACGTCGTCGAGGCGGCGCCGTCCGCCGCGGCGGACGTGGCGCTCCTGCTCAAGCTGGTTGCGACCCTCGACCGCCAGGATCCGGACGCTGCGACGCGCCTCCTCGGCACGGTGCGCGCCCGCCATGCCGTGATCAGCTTTCCGACGCGGTCGCTGGCAGGCCGCGGCAAGGGGATGGAACGCACCTACCGTGAGCGGCTCGAGCGGCTGGTTGCCGAGACGGGACGGCGGGTCAGCGCCGTCGCCGAGGCATCGGTCTCGAACGAGCTCGTCTTCGTGCTCACGCTCGATGGCTGAGCCGCTCGTCACCCGCCGCGCCACCCTGGCGGTGCCCACCTTCCTGCCCGACGCGACCCGAGCCGGAGTGCGCGGTGTCAGCTCCGAGGACTTGCGATCGATCGGCATCAAGGGCGTGGTGGTCAATGCCTTTCACCTGCTGCGGCGGCCGGGGGCGCGGGTGGTGCAGGCCGCCGGCGGCATCCATCGGTTCATGGACTGGGACGGGCCGATCCTGAGCGACTCGGGCGGCTTTCAGGTCTGGTCGCTCATCCGGCAGGACCCGAACCGGGGCGTCATCCGCGACAACGAGGTCATCTTTCGGGAGCCGTCGACCGGCGAGAAGTGGAACCTGACGCCCGAGCGGATCATCGGCCTCCAGTTCCAGCTCGGCAGCGACATCGTCGTCTGCCTGGACGACTGCACCGATGCGGACGCGCCGGAAGCCGAGCAGGAGCGCTCGGTCGAGCGGACCATGCGGTGGGCGAAGCGCTCTCGCGAGGAGTTCGACCGCCAGGTTGCCGAACGGCGGGACATGGATCCCCCGCGCATCTTCGCGGTGGTCCAGGGTGGCCGGTCCGAGGCCCTGCGCCGTCGGTGTGCGGCTGCCCTGGCCGAGATCGGCTTCGATGGCTATGGCTTCGGTGGCTGGCCGCTCGAGGCGGATGGCTCGCTGCTCTCCGATCCGTTGCGGTGGGTGGCGGACTCGCTGCCGGCCGACGTACCGAAGCACGCACTCGGCATCGGGCGCCCCGACCATGTCGTCAACGCCTACTCGCTCGGCTACTCCATCTTCGATTGCGCCCTGCCGACCCGCGACGCGCGGCACGGGCGGCTGTACGCCTTCCGGCCAGGCTGGTCGGACCGTCGGCCGTCGGCCGGCGATCACTTCTACAGTGCTGTCCGCATCCATGACCCCGAGCACCGTGTCGACCATCGGCCGGTCGAGGAGGGCTGTGACTGCCCCGTCTGCTCGCGTCACTCGGCTGCCTACCTCCACCACCTCTTCAAGGTGGGCGACCTGTCGGCCGAGCGCCTCGCCACGATGCACAACCTGCGCTTCTACGTCCGCCTCTTCGAGCTGTTGCGCGACTGAGGCAGTGGCTCCGATCAATGGACCGCTGGAGCCGTCCCGGCGGGCAGGCTAGCTGTGTGCGGTTGCCTGGACGGGATCCTCGCGGCCGAGCGTGTCGGGATTGACGCCGCGCGCCCGAGCGAGGCGCTCGGCCAGGAGCTGAAGCGCGAGCGCGGATCCGAGGAGGCAGCCGGCGACCCCACTGACACGCCTGGTGTGCGGCAGGACGATCCTACCGGCCGGCGTGTCCACTGCTCGAACCGATGAGGCAAGCTCGTCCGACACGATGGCGGCGGTCGGAACACCGAGCGAGGCCGCGGCCGAGAGCAGGCGCATCGTGCGCGAATGGATCGGTCCGTCCGGCGGCCCTGGCTGCGTCACGAGGAGCACGAGCCCGGTCCAACGCGTCGCCGCGGCGAGATACCCATGCATGACGGTCTCGAGCTCGAGCGCCATGGCCGGCATCCGGGTGCCTTCGGTCACTTTCAATGCGAGCTCGCGGGCCGAGATGTAGTCCGCGTTGGCGCCCGTCACGATTAACCGATCGCTCTCCGCCAGTGCGGACGCCGCCGATGCCGCGGCATGGGGGTCATTGGTCACGTCGAGCAGGGCACGTATCCCCAGCACGTCGACGGGCCGTCCCGCCAGGCGGGAGGCGAGGGCCACGCCGACGAGGATCGGCGAGAGGTAGCCGACGGTGTGGCACCAGCTCTGGTCCTGCTCCCCGGTCCGCACGACAACCTCGGCGATCGCTGCGCCGGGTGAGCCGTCGCCGACGCTGATGAGGGCGGTTCGGGCGCCAGCGTCTCGCGCGGCCCGCAGCGCATCGTTCGTGACCTGTGTGCCGCCCTCGTGCGAAACAGCGATCAGGAGGCCGCCGGCGAGTGGTCTCGCCACGGCGTCCAGCGCGGGGATGGAGCGGATCTCGTGGCCGGCCGGCAGGCGGAGGGCCTCGGTGATGAGGGCGGCGACGCCCATGCCGGCGTGCTCGGAGGTGCCACACCCGGTGGTCAGGATCGGGCCGTTCGCGGCGGCTGTCTCACGAACGAGGGCGGCCAGCCGGTCGAGCACGTTGTCGCTGGCAAGGCGATGAAGCAACCGCTCGGAGAGCGCCGGCTCCGCGGCGATCATCTCGCTCATCACGTACGGGGGACGGCCCCGGAACGCCGGCATCTCCGATGGCGCCCACGGCTCGGGCGCGCCGGGGAGCGGCTCGTTCGCCGCGTGTCGCGCCACGCGGCTCAGTCCTCGAACCGCATCGGGATCCGGATGCCACGCTCGGCGGCCACCTCGATGGCACGCTCGTAGCCGGCATCGGCGTGACGGATGACGCCCATGCCCGGATCCGACGTCAGAACTCGCTCGAGGCGAGCGGCGGCCCCGGGCGTACCATCGGCCACGATCACCATCCCGGCATGGAGGGAATAGCCGATGCCAACACCGCCACCGTGATGGAAGCTGACCCAGGTGGCACCCGCGGCGGTGTTGACGAGGGCATTGAGGATCGGCCAGTCGGCGATCGCATCCGACCCGTCGCGCATGGCCTCCGTCTCTCGGTATGGGGAGGCAACGGAACCGGCGTCGAGGTGGTCCCGGCCGATGACGATCGGTGCGGTGATCTCGCCCGAGGCAACCAGCTCGTTGATCCGCAGCCCGGCGCGCGCCCGTTCGCCGTAGCCGAGCCAGCAGATGCGCGCCGGCAGGCCCTGTACCGGCACCTTCTCGGCCGCCAGCCGAAGCCAGCGCTGCAATCCAAGGTCACCGGGGAACAGGTTCGAGAGCGCTGCGTCGATCCGTGCTATGTCGGACGGATCCCCCGAGAGCGCCGCGAGGCGGAACGGGCCGCGGCCCTCGCAGAAGAGGGGCCGGATGAAGGCCGGCACGAAGCCGGGGAAGTCGAAGGCGTTCTCCACACCGGCCTCCATGGCGTGGGCGCGGATGTTGTTGCCGTAGTCGAACGTGATGGCACCGGCCTGCTGAAATGCCAGCATCGCGCCTACGTGCTCGGCCATCGAGCTCATGGCTCGACCGACGTAAGCCTCCGGGTCGGATTCGCGCATGACGATCGCCTGCTCCAGGCTCATGTGGGCTGGCACGTAGCCACCCAGGGGATCGTGGGCGGATGTCTGATCGGTCACCACGTCGGGCCGCCACCCGCGTGCCACCAGGATGGGCTCGACCTCTGCCGCGTTCCCGATCAGCGCAACCGAGCGTGCGACGCGATCCGCACGCCACCCGTCGGCCAGTGAGAGGGCGTCTCCCACGTCGTCAGTCAGCTCGTCCACGTATCCCGCCTGGCGGCGCCGCCGTGCACGAGCCTCGTCGACCTCGATGACCAGGCATGCGCCATCGTTCATGGTCACCGCCAGGGGCTGCGCGCCACCCATGCCTCCCAGGCCGGCGGTCAGTGTCACGGTCCCGCGAAGCGAGCCACCGAAGTGCTGCCGCGCCAGCTCGCCGAAGGTCTCGTAGGTGCCCTGGATGATGCCCTGCGTGGCGATGTAGATCCAGGATCCTGCCGTCATCTGGCCGTACATCGTCAGGCCGGCACGCTCCAGCTCCCGAAACTTCTCCCACGTTGCCCAGTGAGGCACCAGGTTGGCGTTGGCGATCAGGACGCGCGGGGCATCTGGCGTGGTGCGGAACACGCCGACCGGCTTGCCGGACGCGACGAGCAGCGTCTCGTCGTTCTCGAGCCGGCGCAGCTCCGCGACGATCGCGTCGAACGCCTCCCAGGAGCGGGCCGCGCGGCCGGTGCCGCCGTAGACGATGAGGTGATCCGGATCCTCTGCCACGTCCGGATCGAGGTTGTTCATGAGCATTCGAAGCGCGGCTTCCTGCTGCCAGCCTTTGCAGGACAGCTGCATTCCGCGCGCGGCGCGGACGGTGCGAGGGCCGCTGCGTGGTTCGACCGCGGTCATCGGCGGATGATACCGCCGGAGGCTACCGCGACTCGCCGAACCAGAAGGTCGCCTGGCCGTCCTCCTCGCCAGCGAGGACCAGACCACCATCGACCGCGATGGCGGTATTCACCGACGCACCGCTTCGAGTCTCGCCGGGCGTTCCAGGTTCGAACGGCAACGGCGCCCAGGTCACCCCGTCGACCGAGATCTGCTGAGTTCCATACACGACGAAGCCGCCCTCCGTGCAAGGGTACTGGAGAGCAGTATTGACGACGACCCATCGTCCGGCCGGCACGAGATCCCGCGGGTACTCGGTGCAGGGAGCCCCATCGGCGCGCACCGTCGAGAGCTCCGCTCCGCCGTGCTCGTTCCAGTCCAGGCCGTCGGCGGAGAACGACGTCTCGCCATCGGTGCCGTCTTCGGTGAAGGCGCTCATCGCGATCCAGTCGCCGCCGAGCGGGGCGACGTCACCCGGATCGGTCGGCGGACTGGACGCCTCGATCCATTCTCGGCCGTCCGCTGTGGCGATCGCGTAGGGCTCGCGTGCCTCGCCGATCCATCCGACACCCACGAAACCTTCCTCTCCGGCGTCGAAATGCAGCGTATCCGACTCGAGGGTATGGGCCAACTGCCACGTCGCCCCGTCCGACGAATACCACAGTTCCGGCT
>JBHENV010000123.1:0-7682 GCA_046261895.1 Candidatus Limnocylindria bacterium | reverse complement strand
GACGGTAAACGCGCTTGAAGCCGCTCTGCGCGCGGCGCCGGGTCTCGAGTACCGTCCGGCCGACGGATCAGAGCGTCATCCGATGCCGCTCGACATCGAGGGCCGCGACCCGGTCCTGGTAGGGCGCCTGCGCGCCATCCCGGGCCGCGAGCATGGCTTCGCCCTGTGGGTGAGCAGCGACAACCTGCGCAAGGGCGCCGCCCTCAACGCCGTTCAATTGGCCGCCGCCGCTGATCCCGAGCGCTTCGGTCGACTGCTTCCGCCGTCGCGGTGAGCGGCTGCGTCATCGGCTTCATCGGCTCTCGGACGGATCGGTTCGACGCCATGGTGGCCTCTTCCGCGATCTCATCGGTCTCGATGTCTACGCCGACGCGGATGCCGACCACGCATTCTTCTCCACCGGCCCGGTGGTGGGGTTGCGGGTCGACCGACGTCGACGCCACCCGTGCGCAACTGGAGGCCGATGGCCTGGAGATGCTGACCGAGGTCGAGCGTACGACACGGCCGCGTGGTGCCACTTCCGCGCTCCGGATGGCACAGTGCTGGAGATCATCGGTCGCGCGCGCCGATGACCCGCCGGGCGGGGCTATCGACGAAGGAGCGTGGTGGATCGCCCGGCTCAGCAGCGAAATGGCTCGTGGTGCGGGCAGAGCGGCAGTGAGGTCCCGATCCCTGGCCGTTGGCCCCGCTGGGCGGGGCATCGTCTCGTGGAGCCTTCGCTCCATGGTCGATAGCCCCGTGTCGCGGGTCATGTCGGTCTAGACTGAAGGACCCCTGCGCTGCACGAAAGGTTGACCCATGCCGTCCTTCGCCGAGCTGTCCAATGACTTCCTCGAGGCCGAGTTCGCCGACTCGCCGGTCCGGGCAAGCGGCCTCGGCCTGACCGCGTACGACGACCAGCTGGACGACCTGTCCGAGGCGGCCTTCGTACGGCGGCGCGGCACCGATGCCAGATGGCTCGAGCGCCTCCGCGCCATTCCGGACGGGGAGCTCGAGTTCGACGATTTGATCGACCGCGACCTCGTCATCAGCATCCTCCGCGGCCGCCAGATCGTGGACGACTTCGAGGCCTGGCGACGCCAGCCCGACACGTATCTCAATCCGGGAATGCAGGGGATCTTTGGCCTCTTCCTCCACCGGCTGCGCCCGATCGACCAGCTCGTCGACTCGGCCGCAGCTCGCATGAAGCTCATCCCGGGCAACATCGAGGACGGCAAGCGCAACCTGCGACCGGACATGGTGCCGGGAATCTTCCTCGATCGCGCCGCAAACCAGGCGCGCGCCGGTGCCCGATACGTGCGCGAGATCCTGCCGGCCGAGATCGACGACAGCTCCCTGCGCACGAAGCTCGCGGAGGCGGGGGAGGCGGCGGGATCGGCCTATGACGACTACGTCGCGTTCCTGGAGGAGATGCGGCCGAGTGCGACCGGCGACTGGATGCTGGGCGAAGCGCGCTACTCGGCACTGCTGCGCGAGAAGGAGCTGCTCGGCTTCGGTGCCCGGGAGCTGCGAGACCGCGGGCAGATCGCCTACGACGAGCTCGCCACCGACTTGACCCGATGCGCCCGCGAGCTGCGCGGCACCGATGACTGGAAGGCCGTCCTCGACGAGCTCAACGAGGACCATCCGCGCACGCCCGAGGAGATGCGCGTCGGCTACGAGGAGTGGACGGAGCGTGCTCGTGTCTACCTGCGCGAGCACTCCCTGGTGTCGTTCCCCGACGGCGAGGAGTGCGCCGTCGTGCCCTCCCCGCCCTTCCAGCGCCCCGTGCTGGCGGTCGC
The DNA here is from genome assembly GCA_046261895.1 of Candidatus Limnocylindria bacterium. Classification (GTDB taxonomy): domain Bacteria; phylum Chloroflexota; class Limnocylindria; order QHBO01; family QHBO01; genus JACDBZ01. The sequence continues at coordinate 5,901 of JBHENV010000123.1, read as the reverse complement.
GTCGTACATGCAGCCGCCCCCGTTCAGCGACAGGATGCTCGGGCACTTCTTCGTCCCGTTCCCACCGGAGGGGGCGTCAGAGGATGAGATCCAGAAGCGCCTCGCGTCGAACTCCTACCCGGGCATCCCGACCACGGCGGTCCATGAAGCGTACCCCGGGCATCACTGGCACCTGGTCATGATGAAGGCCAATCCATCGCGACTGCGGCAGGTCTACCGGACGCCGTACTTCAGCGAGGGCCGGGCGCTCTACGCCGAGCGCATGATGCGCGAGCAGGGCTTCTTCACCGACCTCCGTCACGAGATGAACCAATACGAGGCCACCATCTTCCGCGCCGCGCGGATCGTGGTCGACACCTCGCTCCACATGGGCGAGATGACCTGGGACGAGGCGGTCACCTTCATGACCACGAAGACCGGTCTCACTGAGCCGACCGCGAAGGCCGAGGTGACGCGTTACTGCGCCTGGCCGACGCAGGCGTCGTCATACCTCACCGGCTCCATGGAGATCGTTCGGATTCGAGAGGCGTTCTTCGCCGCCCACGGCTCGTCGGACACCGATGCGCTGCGCGCCTTCCATGACGGCATCACCTCCTCGGGCGGCCTGCCGATTGCCCTGGCTGAGCGGGCGGTGCTCGCCACCGCCTGACAGGGGTGCGCCTCTCACCAGACTCACACCGCAACGACGCGGGGTGAGGGCACCTATCGGCGCAGGCGGTCGGTGATCTCGAAGAAGTCGTAGAAGTGGGCGAGGTCCTCGTGCGACCAGGTGCGGTCGGGGAGCAGCGGGAGATCGGTCCCGAAGCGGGCGTTGAAGACGATGCGGAACGCGTTGACCGGCGTGATGGCGTCGTGGAAGCCCTCGGCCTCGAGATCGGCTCCGGGAACGCGCAGGGCGAACGGGATGCCGAACTTCTCCTCCAGCTCTTCGTCGGTCGCGCCGCGCCACCGGAAGCCCCACTCGTCGGCCCGGTAGCGTGACGGGAAGGGTCCCTCGTCGGACTGGAGCAGGATCACCGCGTCAGGCCCGGACCTGGCCTGGATGCGGTCGATCAGCTCGAGCATGCGCTCGTTGGCGTAGGTGAGCTGGCGCCGATAGCTGTCCACCTGGCCCTGGCGCTCCACCTGATTGCGGTCCATGAACGAGCCGTCCGCGTCGAAGACGTACGGATCATGCGGGAGCAGGAGATGGCCGAAGACGAACTTCGGTCCCGGCAGCGCTGGGATCTCGTCCAACCGATCGAGCGCATAGGCGGTGTGCCCGCGCAGCACGCGCCAATCCCACGGGTCGGTGGGAGCGGCGTCGGGCTCGCTGAACGCGCGAAGCAGCGTCGTCTGCGCCAGCACGGTCGAGAACTCGTCCTGTCCCTCGTAGCGGAAGGTGCGATCGGCATCGACGTTGGTCGCCGATGGGGTCCACCAGTTCCCGACGTGGATGTACTGGTAGCCGAGCTCCTTCAGCGCGGTGGGCACGGCGAGATGGTCGCGCAGCACCCGGTGGATCGGATTCCGATCCTTGCCGCTCTCCGCCTCCGCCTTGAGCGGCTCGGCGTCGAGCATCTCCATGTTCAGCGAGCTGGCCAGCGAGAGCGGCGTCTTGCCGTAGTTGGCGTGGGCATGGCGCGCGACGTCGAACCCGCGCTCCTCGAGGGCGGTGAGGAAGGGCTCGTTGTCGAAGTCGTAGGTGTCGTCCAGCGCGGTCGAGCTGGCGTATCGGTCGAGCACGATGTTATAGACATCGGGGAGGTCGTCGGGATCGGACGGCGCAAGCTCGAGCCGGCTGAGGTCATCGGACGTTGCATCGACGGCGCCGAAGGCGACCATGGTGCTCGCGACGCTCCAGGCGTTCATCACGAGGGCGATCGCCGCGATGACGGTGAGCCCCCGCACGATGGGGCGCGTCCATCGGCCGGCCCGCCAGGCGGCGACCAGCCCGACCACGCAGAGCAGGACCCAGGCGCCGATGAGCGGCCACTGGCTTCCGATCACGCCGGACGCGGCGTTCCATGCGTGGCCGTATCCGAAGAAGCCGACGACGGCGACCGTCGCCAGCAACGCGGCTCGATGCCAGTCATGCAGCAGGAGACTCAGCACCACGAGCAGCAGGGCGGCCCCGCCCCCCGCCAGACCCAGCGGGATCCAGAGCGGCTCGAGGCCCACCTGCTCCGCGGCGTTGATCGCGAACAGGAAGAAGACCGGGTAGGCCGCGGCCAGGATGGGGAGCACCGGGACGTCTGGCCAGTGCCATCGGTTCACTGGTCATCGCGCCGTCGTGCGGTTAACATCCGGCTAACACTAACCGAGGCGTTCTCTCCATGCAGTTACTCGCCTATATCGACGCAGGCTCCGGCACGATGCTGGTCCAGGTGATCCTGGCCGGGATCGTGGCGGTTCCGTTCTTCTTCCGCCAGGCGATCAGCAACGGCTGGCGTCGCCTTCGCGGCGGCAGCGCGCGAGAGTCGACCCCTTCGACGAACGATCGCGAGGACTGAGCGCGCTCGCCGCGGGCCGCCAGTTTCAGGCGCAGACCTTCTCGTAGGCCGTTTGCAGCAATCGTGCCGCGGACGGTCCGTCGGCGGGAAGGAGCGAGTTGTCGGCGCGCCCGGGCGTGATGAGCTCGTCCTCGATCGCCTCGAGCGCCGCGCCGGTCGGAACACGCGCCGACAGGAGCTCGGCAATCCCGACCTCACGGAACAGGTCGTAGAGCGCGCCGGCACAATCGGCCGCGGATCCGGCTCCGAGCCCGCCCAGGATCAACCCCGCCCGTTCGGGATGTGACTCGGCAACGCCGAGCAGGATCTCGGGCAGGGTCAGGCTGCATGCGATGCCATGCGGCACGCCCAGGTGCGAGGTCATCGGATAGGAGATCGAATGGGCGAGCGCGGTCCGTGTGTTGCTCATCGCCAGCCCGGCGACCAGCGCGGCCGACTGGAGGCGTGCCCTGGCCCCAAGAGCGTCCGGGCGTTCGAGCGCCTCGACGAGCGCGGCCGGAATGATGCCGATGGCGCGCACGGCGAGCGCGTCCGAGACCGGATTGGCGGCACGATTCCAGATCGATTCCATGGCATGCGAGAGCGCATCGAGCGCCGTCGCCACGGTCGTCGCGCGGGGAACGCTCAGCGTGAGCAGCGGATCGAGGAGCGCGTGCTGCGGGTACAGTGACCGGTGCGAGACGGAGTACTTCCGACCGTTCGTCTCGTCCCAGATGGTGCCCCACATCGTCACCTCGCTTCCCGTGCCGGCGGTCGTCGGGATGGCCACGATCGACGGTGGACTGGCATCCGCATCGAACGGCGCATCGTCCCGAAGGTGCCTCGAGAGCCAGTCGCTGGACGGCCCGTTCGCATATTGCGCCGCGACCGCCTTGGCGGTGTCGATCACGCTTCCGCCTCCCAGCGCCACGATCATCTCGGCCCTCGGCTCGGCACCATGGACGGCGTGGAAGGCCGAGGTTGCGGACTCGACCGTCGGATTCGGGCTCACAGCGGCGTACCGGGCGGTCACCCGGTCGCCGAGTGCCTGCGTGAGCTGGCCGAATGCGTTCCGCCGCGCCATGCCCTCGGACGTGAGAAGCACGCAGTGTCGCGTTTCGACGAGCTCGCCGATGGTGTCGAGGGCATCGGTGCCGAAGCGGATCCGGACCGGGTTGTGGAAGATCGGCACGGGTCGGCCTCAGCCGGCGAACCAGCGCATGAACTGGTCCTTGACCTCCACCGGGCTCAGGCCTGGGCGCCCGAGATCGGTCGGCGAGCCGATCGAGACCTTCACATGAAGCAGGTTCGGGCCGCTGACGGATGCCGCCTAGGTCACCGCCGCGTGCAGCGCCTCCGGTGAGTCGGCTCGCCAGGCATTGCGGTATCCGCACGCAGCCGCGATTGTCGCGAAGTCGACGCTGGCCGACACGGTTGCCTGGCCCCCGGTCGATTCGTGCGCTTCGTTGTCGACGATGACATGGACGAAGTTGTCCGGCGCTCGCTGGCCGATGGTGGCAAGGTTCCCCATCTTCATCAGCGCGGCGCCGTCTCCGTCCAGCACCACCACCGTGCGGCGCCCGGCGCTGCCGAGGTGCAGTCCCAGCCCGATCGCGGAGGCGCAGCCCATCGATCCCACCACGTAGAGCTGGTTCGGGCGATGGCCGAGGGTGAACAGCTCGCGGCCGATCTTGCCCGTGGTACCGATGAGCGCGACATCCGCGCCGAGGGCGTCCCTCACGACGCGGAGGGCATCCAGCCGGGGCATTCGGTCCGCGGGCTGGCGCTCGAAGCAACCGCGCGGGGTCGTCATCGGTGAGGGGGTCGGGCGTGGCTGCTCCTCGAGCGCGAAGGCGTCGACCGTTCCCTTCTTCATGAGGAACGCGAACGGGCGTCCGCTCTCCGCCATGGCCCTTTCCGCACGATCGAGGGCAGGAGCGACCAACTCGGGCTCGTCCGGGAACGGTTCCCATGGGATTCGCATCGTCGTAAGCAGGTCACCGGTGATCTGGCCCATCAGCTCGTGCTGCGGCTCGTCGGTGAGCCCGGGCTCTCCGCGGTGCGTGGTGATGAAGAGCGTCGGCACCCGGAACGTGTAGTTGAGCGATGTGAGCGGGTTGACGGCGTTGCCGAGCCCGGAGTTCTGGCAGATGACGACTGTTCGCCGTCCTGCCAGGTACGCGCCGGCCGCGATCCCGAGCGCCTCGCCCTCGCTGGCCGCGCCGACGTAGTCGAGGTCGGGGCTGCTGATGACGTAGTTGATGAACGGCGTCAGGAACGAGCACGGGACACCGGCCCAGAAGGAGTAGCCGCGCTCGAGCGCCGGCCGCACGAACGCATCGGCGCTGATCACCCGCTGATGCTCCGCCGGCCCTTGGGGTCGTACCACTGCCTCGAGTCACCGACGACGCGGGCGAGGTTCTCGGGTCCGTGCGCCAGGATGCGCGAGAGCTCCATCTGTCCGTCGCCGGTGATCCGCCCGCCGATGCGCAGGACCAGGAGCTGCCCGCCGGCGCCCCGGTATCCGTGCGGGAGGGACGGCTTGAGGTACGCCGAATCGGCCGGCTCGAGCGTTTCCTGCTGCAGGTCGCCATCCAGGCGCCAGGCCAGCGTCACGGGTTCCGCCCCGACGTTGTAGACGTACTGATGCAGTCCGGCGTTGAGATCCGCCTCGGGCTCCCCGTCCCTGAGCACGTTGATCTCCAGCCCCTTCGAGAACGGCATGCTGCGCACGGGCGTCAACTCGACGATCTCGTAGGCCGCATCGTCCTCCGGATACGACCAGCGCGCTCCATCACCGTACTTCTGCACGAGGACCGCGTCCTCGTGCACGTCGGGCACCATCAGGTCCCGGACGCTGACGCGCAGCGCTTCCGCCAGGCCGCGCAGCTCCTCGTCGCTGGGCTGGCCACTGCCCGCCTCGAGCTCCTCGATCCGCGATGAGTCCAGGTTCGCTCGGCGGGCGAGCTCGCCCACGGTCAGGCTGAGGCCCTGCCGCTGGAAGCGCAGCAACGACCCGAAGGCTCGCTCGTGGTTCCCGAACTCGAGCGCCAGCCCGGAAGCCAGCTCGGCCCCGAGCGCCGACACCTCCTGGCGCGTCTCCCCGCCCAGCTTGTCGCCGTACGTCAGTGCCAGGATGATCCCGAGCTCCCCGCGTTCGTTGCGGCGCGACGCGAACGAGTGCGGAACGAAGGGCGAGATGTACATCGAGTCGCCGGTCTCCATCACCGCGACCTGCTTCGCGCCGTCCGGCCCGCGGTAGTAGAAGTTCACCGGCCCCACGAAATAGGTGAACTGGTGGAGGAAGTGGCCATTGTTCCACTGGACGGCCGCGTTCTCCGGATCGTCGTCGTCGACGATGCAGAGCTCCTTGATCCATTCGGGACGGAACTGCGCCAGCGAGCTCATCGCCGTGTCGCGGTACTCGTAG
>JBHENV010000122.1:0-3906 GCA_046261895.1 Candidatus Limnocylindria bacterium | reverse complement strand
CTTCGCCATCTCGTGGCCGTCGATGGCCGTGACGGCGGCCGACGTTTCGCCGGGCAGGTTGATCAGGATCGCGGTCGTCGATCCGCCGTACTGCGCGCCGTAGTAGATGCCCGCCAGCATGATCAGCGCGGACACCGGCTCGAAGTGGAAAGTGATCGGCAGCAGCAGCGCGATCGTGGCGGTGGGACCGATTCCCGGCAGGACCCCGATCGCCGTGCCGAGCACGACGCCGATGAAGCAGTAGAGCAAATTCTCGACGCGCAGCGCGGTCTCGAGCCCGAGCCCGAGGTTGCCGAACAGGTCCATCGGTCGCCTCTAGATCGGGATCCACGGGCCGACGAGCGGCAACCGCAGCTGGAGGGCCAGGATGAAGATGACGACCGAGAGCGCCGTGATACCCGCTGTGATCACGAGCGCCTCCCGCGGCGACGTCTGCGACCGAGCCAGCGTCGCGAGCAGCGCGGCACCGATCAGCGCACCGACCACCCCGAGCCCACGGACCGTCAGGCCGAAGAACAGGAGCGCCGCGGTGATCAGCACCACCGCGCGCCAGTCGACCTCGCCGATGAGTTCGCCCTCGTCGGAAATGAAACCCTTGACGATGACGAGGATCCCAAGTGCGGCGAGCAGAATGCCCAGGCTCAACGGAACGTAGCCCGGGCCCATGCGAACCGGGGTCCCGATGTCGTACGCCAGCGAGCCGGCGGCGAACGCGACGCCGAGCGCGATGAAGACTGCCCCGGCCAGGACGTCCTTGAGCGCGCGGCGAATCTGCGGCAAGCCTCACCTCCTCCGCGTATAAGGCGATCGAGCGGCGATGACGCCGCCCGATCTCACGTGCCTGACCTCAGCCGGCAGTCACGCCGGCATCCTCGATGATCGGTCGCCACAGCTCGATCTGAGCCTCGAGCTGCTCCCGGTGCGCCTCGGGCGTCGCGCGATCGTCCGGAACCGGCGCGGTGCCGAGCTCGCCCATGCGGGAGATCACGGTTTCGTCCGCAAGTGCGACCGTGAGTGCCGCATTCAACGCGTCGATGACTTCCTGCGGGGTGTCCGCCGGCACGTACAGGCCGTGCCAGACGCTGAGCTGCAGGTCGGCAAGCCCTTCCTCTTCGGTGGTGGGCACGTCCGGCAAGGCCTCGATGCGCTCGGGCGCCGTGACGGCGTACGCCTTCACCTCATCGCCGAGAATGCGCTCGGCCGTGTTCGTCGTCTGGTCGCACATGAAATCGACCTGGTTGCCGAGCAGGTCATCCATTGCCGGACCGGTTCCCTCGTACGGGACCTCGGTCAGGTCCAGGCCGGTGGCTCTCTCGAACAGCAGGCCGCACAGCTGCGACGCCGCGCCGACTCCCGCGTTGGCGTACGTCACCGTGTCGAGGTTCTCCTCGACGTAGGTGATCAGCTCCTCCATGGTCTCCGGTTCGAATTCCGGGCTGCCGATGAACGTCATCGGCACCTCCGTCACCAGGCCGATCATCTCGAAGTCCTCGAGCGGGGCGTAGGCGAGATCCGGATAGAGCGACGGCGCGGTCGACATGCCGATGTGGTGCATCAGCACCGTGTAGCCGTCCGGCTCCGCGTTCGCCACCTGGTCGGCGGCGACCGTGCCACCGGCGCCCTCGACGTTCTGCACGACAATCTCGCCGCCGAGCTCGGCCGCCATGGGCTCGGCGATGAGGCGCGTTACGGTATCGGTGGGACCACCCGTCGCGAAGGGCACGATGAAGGTGATCGGGCTCTCTGGATAGTTACCGGCGTCCCCGCCGCCTCCGCCGCTCGCGGATGCGGAGCCGGAGGCGGAGTCGCCGCCGCCGGTGCATGCGCTCACCGCGAGACAGACGGCGGCGAGGATGGCTGCGGGCTTCGCCCGGTTGCTCCGGCGGCCTGTAGCCGACCCGTCGCGCAGGGCACGGAAGACCTGGGTGTGTGTCATGAACGACGACCTCCCCATACTCATCGGCTCGGAATCGCCGGAAGCCTACCACCTCATCTGCCCGTCGGGCCATCTCGCCCGACCGCATCCACGACCTCCTCGAGCGAGCCCGCGGACCTGATCGCCGGTGCAGTCGGCCCCTGGTCGGTGCGCCGTGCCACGAACCACGCCTCCAGTCCGGCAGCGTCGGCGCCGTCGGCGTCGTACGGCGACCCGGCGACGAAGAGCGTCCGGCCCGGTGACGTTCGGAGCTGCCGGCAGGCCTCGAGGTAGACCTCCGGCTCCGGCTTGTAGCGACCGGCCTCCTCCGCCGAGAGCGTGAATGCCGGCGCAAGGCCGGAACGGCCAGCCGCCACGGCCGCCAGCTCGCTCGAGCAGTTTGTGACGAAGGCGTACGGGACAGTCAGCCGGTCGAGCGTCGCGGCGTCCGGCCACGGCTCCATCGCGGCCCCCCCCGCGAACAGCCGTGTGGGCGCGTCGGGCGGGAGGCCGCAGGCCACCGCCGCCTCAGACACGAGCCGCTCATACGGGACGTACAGGCTGCTCTCGGTCATGCGCGCGGTGGCGGCGTCCCGCCACGCCAGTCCCCGTGTCGCGTCATCGGTCGCGCCGAACCAGACTTCGAGCGAGTTCATGACGCCCATCAGCAGGTCGAAGAGGACACCAACGGGGCGCAGGCCGGACATGGTCCGATCGCCGGACGAAGGTTCGGGCATGGGGGTCGTCATGCTGCGCATGCTGGCTCATCGAGGATGGACCTACAATCCCGGCTTGTGGATACGCACGAGCCCCATCGGATGCCGCCCGATACGCTGGAGCTTCGCGAGCTTCGTTACTTCCTGGCAGTCGCCGAGGAGCTGAACTTCACCCGAGCCGCCGAGCGGCTGCACCTGGCACAGCAGGCGCTGAGCGCCGCCATTCGCAACATGGAAGCCGACCTCGGCGTGCAGCTCTTCATACGCAACACGAAGCGAGTCGAGCTCACCAGCGCCGGCGCCGCGCTCGTGTCCGGCGCGCGGCAGACCCTCGAGAGCGCCGCCGATGCTATTGACGAGGTGCTGCGTGTGGCTGCCGGCCGCAGCGGGCGGCTCATCGTCGGCTTCTCCACCGCAACCGGCGCCGTTCCGAAGGTACGGCAGGTGATTCGCCGCTTCAGCGAGACGTCGCCGGACGTCGACCTCCGCCTGGTCGAGCACGACTTCTCCGACCCGGTGGCCGGGCTGGGGACGGGTGCGACTCAGGTGGCCTTCGTCTTCGGACCGCTGCCGGACGACATCGGCTCCCTGGCCGTCTTCGAGGACCGGCGGCACGTGGCGCTGCCGGCGGGTCATGCGCTCTCGGATCGCACCGAGCTCACGACTGCGGACCTGACCGGCCTGCCATGGCTGCGGGTGCCTGCCCCGGACGGGCCGTGGTCGCGATTCTGGTTCAGTCACCCGCTCGGGGAGACGCTGGCCGGCGCCGAGATCCGGACGGCCGACGAGTGGGTGCCGGCCATCGAGTCGGGCCGTGGCGTCGCCTTCACGATGCCGACCGTCATGGAGAACTTTCCGAACACCGAGATCGTGACGGTACCGATCATCGACCTCGAGCCCGGTTCGGTCCGGCTGGCCTGGCGGACCGATGACGCTGATCCCGTGGTGGCCGCTTTCGTGGCATCGGCAAGGAGCACCCTCGGACTCGCGTAGCGAGACTCACAAGCGCGGCTTGTGACGCCATCACCAGGCGGTGTTTCCCTCCGTCGGCGCGCCCGTCGACACTCAGAGGGAATCACACTCTGGAGGCCTGACATGGCTCGCCACTCTACGATGGACCGGCTCATGGACCACGGCACCCATCCTCCCGCCGATGCGCACCGCGCGCCACTGCATGACTCGGAGGCGGGAGGGCACGCGGCGCAGGACAAGCATGCCGGCCACGATCCCGAAGCGTTCAGGCGCCAGTTCTGGATCGTCCTGGCCCTGACGATC
>JBHENV010000121.1:0-4371 GCA_046261895.1 Candidatus Limnocylindria bacterium | reverse complement strand
CGAGGCCCGAGCGCAGGCCGAGCAGTGCGTCCTCCGGCCTGGTGACGGCCGATGGATCGTCCCAGCGCGGACCACCGACCGCGCCGAGGAGGACCGCGTCGGCTGCGCGACAGGCATCCAGCGTCTCGGGCGGAAGTGCCTTGCCGACGGCGTCGATCGCCGCTCCACCGACCAGCTGCTCGTCCCAGGTGACCTCGAAGCCGAAGGTGCCGCCGGCCCCGTCGACGCACCTGCGCGCCACGGCGCAGACCTCTGGCCCGATTCCATCGCCGGCGAGGTAGGCGACCCGGTGCGCCGTCACGGATGACTCCCGACCGGGGTCGGAACCGGATCGCCTGGCGCACGCCGATCCCTTGCGGCGGCCATCGCATCGGCCGCGGCCGGGTGCTGTGCGATAAGCTTGTTCACGGCTGCGATGTAGGCGCGCAGGCTTGCCTCCACCACGTTCGTCGACAGCCCATGACCGGTGAAGGTCTGCGGCACGTGCCCGTCGGGCGCTGGCGCGTTGATCTTGACGGTCGCCTCGCCCTGGGCGTCCTCACCCGAGCCGATCGAGCGCACCTGGTAGTCGACCAGCTGCGGCCGCCCGCCAATGATCTGTTCGAGCGCGTTGTCGACCGCCGACAGGAGCGCGTCCACCGGCCCGTTGCCACCGGCGAATGCCCGGAAGGTCTTGCCCTCGTAGAAGAGCGACACGTTGCCGCTCGACGACTCGCCCTGGCGGCTTGCCGCCGCCCAGTGCTCGAGGCCGACGAGCTGCGGAACCGGATCGGCGTGCATCTCGGCGAGTGCCAGCAGGTCCGCATCGGTCACCTGCTTCTTCTGGTCCGCCAGGCCGATCGCCTCGCGGTAGAGCACGTCGAGCGTCCCGGGCTCGACGTGGACGCCCAGCCGGCGCAGCCGCTCGTCGAAGCCGGCACGGCCTGAGAGCTTGCCGAGCGTGAGCGTGGAGCCGGAGAGACCGACCGACTCGGGGGTCATGATCTCGTAGGTGAGCGGATTCTTGAGGAAGCCGTCCTGGTGGATGCCCGACTCGTGCGCGAACGCGTTCGCGCCCACGACGCTCTTGTTGGGCTGAACCGGGATACCCGTCAGGTAGCTCACCAACCGGCTGGTGGCGGTGATCTGCTCCGTGGCGATTCTTGTGGTGGCGGAGCGGAACTGCCCCGGACGCGTGCGCAGCGCCATCACGACCTCCTCGAGAGAAGCGTTTCCGGCTCGCTCCCCGAGCCCGTTGATGGTCACCTCCACCTGGCGGGCGCCGGCCTGGATGGCCGCGAGCGTGTTGGCGGTCGCCAGGCCGAGGTCGTTGTGGCAGTGCGTGCTGACGATCGCTCGCCGGCCCACCAGGCGCACGACATGCCTGACGACGGCGGCGTACTCCCTGGGCTCGGTGTAGCCGACCGTATCGGGGACGTTGATGACCGATGCGCCAGCCTGCACGGCAGCCTCGTACGCCTCCATCAGGAAGGGGAGCTCGGAGCGTGACGCGTCCTCGGCGCTGAACTCGACCTCGTGGTCCGGGCCGACCATGCGGCGAGCCTGTGCCACGCAGGTGCGAATCCGCTCGAGCACCTCCTCGCGGTTGGTCCGCAGCTTGTGCGTGATGTGGAGGTCCGACGTGGCGATGAAGACATGGAGCTGCCGCCGCAGCGCCGGAGCGAGCGCCGCCGCGGCCACCGTAATGTCGGCCGGGACGCACCTGGCCAGCGCCGCGATGACGGGTCCATCGTCCGCGGCGCCCACCTCGGCGGCGATGCGCCGCACGGCCTCCGCCTCTCCGGGAGAAGCGGCCGGGAACCCGGCCTCGACGACGTCGACCCGCAGCCGAGCCAGCTGCTTGGCGATGGTGACCTTCTCGTCGACGGTGAGGGCGGCGCCGGGCGTCTGCTCGCCGTCCCGGAGCGTGGTGTCGAAGACGCGGATGCGTGGCGGCATCAGGCGACGCCCTCGCCCGGAGTCGACTCGGCCTTCGGACGGCCCCCCTCGGCCCAGCCGTCGGGTGCCCGCTTGGGACCGATGAAGTCCATGTGACTGCGCAGCTCCGCACCCACGGCCTCGATGGGAGCGTTGGCGTTCTCCGCGCGCAGGCGCTTGAACTCCGGCGCGCCATTGCGGCCCTCCTCAATCCACCGCTTCGCGAAGCTGCCGTCCTGGATCTCGGTCAGGATCCGCTTCATCTCCCCGCGGATGCGCTCGTCGATGATCCGTGGGCCTGACACATAGTCGCCGTACTCGGCCGTGTCGCTGATGGAGTAGCGCATGTACTGGAGGCCGCCCTGGTACATGAGATCGACGATCAGCTTGAGCTCGTGCATCGTCTCGAAGTAGGCCAGCTCCGGCTGGTACCCGGCATCGACCAGCGTCTCGAAGCCGGCGTTGACCAGCGACGTCACGCCACCGCACAGGACCGCCTGCTCGCCGAACAGGTCGGTCTCGGTCTCCTCGGCGAAGGTGGTCTCGAGCACCCCTGCGCGGGCTGCGCCGATGCCACGCGCGTACGCCAGGGTGCGGTTGCGTGCGGTGCCGGTGGCATCGCGGTGGACGGCGAAGAGCGCCGGCACGCCGCCACCCCCCTCGTACAGGCGACGCACCAGGTGGCCCGGTCCCTTCGGCGCCACCATGCCGACGTCGACGCCGCCAGGCGGGTCGATCTCGCCGAAGTGAATGTTGAATCCGTGGGCGAACATGAGCAGGGCACCGTCGGCCAGGTTCGGCTCGATCTCGTCCCGGTAGACCGATGGCGCCGTAGTGTCGGGGACGAGCACCATGACCACGTTCGCCTCCGCGGTGGCTGTGCCCGCATCGGTCACCCGCAGGCCGGCCTCTCGTGCGCGCTTGGCCGATGTCGAATCCGGCCGCAGGCCGACGACCACCGTCACGCCGGAGTCGGCCAGGTTACGTGCGTGCGCCTCGCCCTGGCTGCCGTAGCCGATCACGGCCACGCTCTGGCCCTCGAGCGCTGACGCGTCGATATCGGCCTCGTAGATCAGCTTGGTCATATCTCGGTCGCTCCGTTCTCAGTGGACTGGGTAGTGGGATTGGCGGCCATCGCCACGGCGCCCGCCCTGACGAGGCTGCTCAGGCCGTGGCCGCGCAGCGCGTCGAGCGCGTGGTCGATGACATCCGGTGTGGCGGTGAGGCGGGCGCGCCAGCGCTCGGGATCGGTGGAGAGTGTCTCGCCACCGGCCGCAGCGAGAATTCTCTCGAGCAGGCGTCCCTCGGCCGGCGTCCGGGGCGGATCCAGCTCGACGAGCGCGAGCTCCAGCTCGATGCGCTCCACGTTCGTCAGGTCGGTCACCTCGAGCACCTCGATGAGCCGCTCGAGCTGGGCGAGCACCTGGCGCAGGTGGCCATCGTCGCCGCGGATGGCGATCGTCATGCGCGACCTGCCCGGCTCGTGGGTCGAGCCGACCGTGAGCGATTCGATGTTGAAGCTGCGCGCTCGCAGCAGGCCCGAGACGCGGTTCAGCGTTCCGGGACGGTCGACGACCAGAGCGCTCACCACGTGCCGGCGGTGGACCGCATCGGTCTCTCCTGCCGGCAGGGTCTGTCGAGGCGCCGTCATGGCGCTCACTCGGACGCCCCGGTCACCATGTCGGAGAGCCCCTTGCCGGGAAGCATCATCGGGTACACGTTCTGCGCCTCGTCCAGGTGAAAGTCGATGAGCGCCGGTCCGGGCGCTTTGCGCGCCTCGGCGATGACCCCCGCCACCTCATCAGGCCGCGTCGCTCGCCAGGCGGGGATGCCGTAGGCCTCGCACAGGCGCAGGAGATCCGGCCCGAGCAGCTCTGCGGAATGGTAGTTCTCGTCGTAGATGATCTCTTGCCACTGCCGGATCATCCCGAGCCGATGGTTGTTGAGGACCGCGATTCGCACCGGGATCTGGTCCTGCACCAGCGTGGCGAGCTCCTGCATCGTCATCTGGAAGCCGCCGTCGCCGACGACAGCCCACGTCTCGCGCTCCGGCGCGCCGAGGGCCGCGCCCATGGCAGCCGGAACGGAGTAGCCCATCGTGCCCAGGCCGCCGCTGGACAGGTGCCGGTACGGGTGTCGGAACCCGAAGTAGCGCGCTGCCCACATCTGGTTCTGCCCCACGTCCGACACGAGCGTCGCCTGGTGATCGGTCGCCTCCCCGATCTGGTCGACCACGTAGTCCGCGCTCAGGCGTCCCTCGCGCCACGCGCCGGAGCCGTGCCACGAGCGCGCCTCGCTCACCTCGCGCCAGGCGGCGAGCTGGTCCATCCACGCGGTCCGCGGCTCTGACTGCGGGAGACGGCGCAGGAGCGCGGCCAGCAGGTCGCCTGCATCGGCGACGATGCCGAGGTCGGTGCGCACGTTCTTGCCGATCTCGGACCGATCCACGTCGAC
>JBHENV010000120.1:0-3925 GCA_046261895.1 Candidatus Limnocylindria bacterium | reverse complement strand
CCTCACGGACGATGAGGATGGCCGCCCCCAGCGCCGATGCGGCTGCCCAGCCCAGGATGATGACCGGAACCGACGCACCCGCCGCCGCCAGTGCGAGTGCGGTCGCCATCTCCGCGGCGAGGATCAGGAATCCGTACACGGCATAGCGGCGGGGTCTCTGCTGCAGCCTGACGGCGTTGAGGCCCATGGTGCTGAAGGCCAGGACGCATCCATACACCACGCCCGCGGAAATGACCGCGGCGTTCGTGGAGCTTCCCAGCAACAGGGCAGCCAGCGGGGCGCTGAGGGTGAGTCCGGCGCCACCCACAATCGCCACTCCGAGGATCAAGAGCAGTCCAGCGCTGCCCCAGAGCCGAGCGTTCGCCGGCTCCTCGGCGTCCAGGCGAGCAAGCGCATTCTCGAGGCCGACCGCCCCGGTGATCGCGACGACGAGCGCCACGACCACGGCCAGGTCCAGCATGCCGAGATCTGCCGGCACAAGCAGCCGGGCCAGGATCGGGACCGAGAGGAGGGCTACGGCCTTGTATGCCAAACCACCCAGCGCGTACTGCACGCTGTCGTGAAGGACAGCGCGGAGCATGCCCGCCGTAGCGGGCACCGGGAGCGGCCCGAGGGGCTCTGGAGTCGACTCTTGCACCGGGGACATAGTGCCAGCCAATGACATCCAATACCGGTAGTACTGTTGACCGGCTGCACCGTGGCTCCGTAGCCTGCTGCGCACGACTTCGGAGGCGCCCCGTGACTGCAGGTCACCACGATCCCATTCCGTTTCATCGGCCGAGCATTGGCGACCGCGAGATCGCGGCGGCCATCGAGGTGCTGCAGTCGGGCTGGCTCACCACCGGTGCCCGCGCGCAGGCGCTCGAGGCGGCCGTCGCGGATCGTGTCGGCGTCGGGCACGCCCTCGCGGTCAACAGCGGCACGGCGGCGCTGCACCTGGCCCTCGAGGCGTGGGGAATCGGCCCCGGCGACGACGTGGTCATTCCCACCTACACGTTCACGTCCTGTGGTGAGGTCTGTACATACCTCGGCGCTCGTGTCGTCCTCGCGGACGTGGGAGACGACGCGCTCATGGGACCCGCCCAGCTCGAGAGCGTGATGACCGCCGCCACTCGTGCCGTGATGCCGGTCCACTTCGCCGGCCAGGCCGTTAATGTTGATGCGCTTCGCGGCGTGGCGCCCGACGCCCGTTTCCTGGAGGACGCCGCGCACGCATTTCCGGCAACCGCGGGCGGCATTCCGACCGGGCGGCTCGGGGACGCGGCCGCCCTGAGCTTCTACGCCACCAAGACGATGACCACCGGCGGTGAGGGCGGCATGCTCCTGACGAATGACGCCGCTGTGGCCGATCGCGCGCGGATGATGCGCCTGCACGGCATCAGCGCCGATGCCTGGAACCGTTACGGCGCCGGCGGTCGATGGGCATACGAGGTCAGCGGGGCCGGATTCAAGTACAACCTGACCGATCTGGCGGCCGCGATCGGCCTCGTGCAGCTCGACCGTCTCGATGCGCTGACGGCTGCCCGCACGGCGATCGCCAGCCGGTACGACGCCCTTCTCGGCGGGAGCCAGCTCGTTGACCTCCCGTTCCGGCGCGAAGGTGATCAGCACGCCTGGCATCTCTACGTCGTGCGACTGCAGCCGGAGGCGCTGTCGATCGGCCGCGCCGAGGTGCTCGAGCAGCTTGCGCATGCCGACATCGGCGCATCGGTCCACTTCATCCCGCTTCACCTCCATCCGTACTATCAGCGCCAGTACGGGTACGCGCCGGGAGACTTCCCGGTTGCCGAGCGCATCTTCGAACGCTCGCTCTCGCTGCCGATCTGGCCCGACATGAGCATCGCCCAGGTCGAGCGGGTGGCCACGACGCTGCTCGAGATCTGCGAGGCTGCGCGGTTGCCAGCGGAGGTGTGAGGCCGATGCGCTGGTGGCAGACCGCGGCGAAACGGTCGCTCGACATCGTCCTCGGCACCCTGGCCCTCGTCGTGGTCCTGCCCCTGATGGGCCTCGTTGCGCTGGCGGTGGCCGCGGACTCATCCGGTCCGGTCGTCTACGGAGCGACACGTATCGGCCGCGGTGGCCACACGTTCACGATGTGGAAGTTCCGATCGATGGCCCGGGGTGCCGACCAGGTGGGCCCCGCCGTGACCGGTGCGTTCGACTTTCGGATCACCCGCGTCGGTGCCTTCCTTCGGCGAACGAAGCTGGACGAGCTGCCCCAGCTGATCAACGTGCTCGCCGGCCAGATGTCCCTGGTGGGTCCGCGCCCGGAGGCACCGCGCTACGTCGAGCGCTGGACGGCCGAGGAGCGGGCGATCCTCGCCGTGCGGCCTGGCATCACCGGTCCCACGCAGATCGCCTTCATGACGGAGGAGGAGCAGCTCGTCGGGGATCCGGACGCCGTCTACAGCAAGGAGCTCATGCACGCGAAGCTGGCCCTGGACCTCGAGTACGTCCGGCGCTTCTCGTTGCGCCGCGACATCGCGCTCCTCTGGAAGACCCTGGTCGGAATCCTGACGGTCGGGGAGCGGCGCACGAACCGGCCACGACGTCGTTACACCCTGGGTGAGCGGTTGCGGAGCGCCCGCATCGGACCGATCCTCCTCGATTCGCTGCTGGCGGGCATCGCCGCCGCGCTCGCCGTCGGCCTGCGGATCGATCGGAACAACATTTTGGCGGCTGTGGCAACGTACTGGATCTTCGTTCCGATAGCGGCGGCCGTTCGTCCTCTCACCTTCCTCGTCGCGGGCGCCTATCTCCGCGTCTGGCGCTACCCGACAGTGGCAGATGGCGCGCTCATCGTCTCGGCGCTCGCCGCGGGATCGCTGATCATGACGCTGCTCATCTTCGTCGTCCTGCAGCCATGGGCATTCCCCGGAACGGTCGGCTTCCCGCGCAGCGCGATCGTCATCGAGTTCCTGATCTCGTTCATCGTGTTGGGTGGCATCCGTTTCGCGTCGCGCCTCCGCCAGGAGGGCCTCGACGAGGGCGGGGCTCCCACCATGTCCGGGCCTCCCCGGCCGGTGCTGATCTACGGCGCAGGAGAGGCCGGCGCGCACCTGGTCCGCGAGATGCGGCGCAATCGTGCCCTGCGCCTCGAGCCCGTGGGCTTCCTGGACGACGACCGGACCAAGCACGGCCAGGCGATCTACGGTATCGAGGTCGTCGCAGGCGGCGACGAGCTGCCCCGAATCGTCGCCGAGCGCGAGGTCACCGAGGTGATCGTCGCCCTCCCGCGCGTCGCAGGGCACCGCCTTCGGCGAATCGTGGCACTCTGCGAGGCGGCGAACGTGCCCGTTCGCATCCTTCCTGCGGTCAACGAGCTCCTCGACGACACCGTTTCGGTGAACCGCGTTCGGCCGGTGCGGGTCGAGGATCTCCTGCGCCGCGAGCCCATCGACATCCGGGAGGCGCCGATGCGAGCCTTGATCTCCGGTCGCACCGTGCTGGTCACCGGCGCCGGCGGGAGCATCGGCTCCGAGCTCTGCCGCCAGATCGCTTCGCTGGGGGTCAAGCGGCTGACGCTCTTCGAACGAGCCGAGACCTCCCTCTTCTACATCGACGAGGAGCTGCGCCGGCGCTTTTCCGGAATCGAGGTGACGGCGATCATCGGAGACGTCACCGATCCCGGGTCCGTGGCCCGTGCCTTCGAGCGCGAGCGGCCACAGATCGTCTTTCACGCCGCCGCCCAGAAGCATGTCCCGCTCTCGGAGGCCAATGTCTCGTCCGCGGTTTGGACGAACGTGCGCGGCACCCGGCTGGTGGCCGAGGCTGCCGCCCGGGCGGAGGTCGAGACCTTCATCTTCATCAGCACCGACAAGGCGGTGGACGCCTCGTCGATCATGGGTGCCACGAAGCGAATCGGCGAGGGGCTGGTGCGCGAGATCGGTGCGGTGGCATCCGGCCGGTTCGTACTGGTCCGATT
>JBHENV010000119.1:0-4616 GCA_046261895.1 Candidatus Limnocylindria bacterium | reverse complement strand
GTTTCTCGGGGCAGAGCACGCCGCACAGTGGGATGTCTACGACCGCAATGACGACGGCACGCTATGCGTCATGGATCTCCCCGATACGCCCGGCACGTTCGAAGGCTGGCAGTTCAACGTCATCGACAACACCGCGTCCGCTGGCTGATCCACCCCTGCGGACTCCTTGCTTCAGGGGGTCGCGGACCCGGTCGCGTGCCAGGTCCGCGACTCGTCCCTAGGGGATGTGGTGAGGACACCGATGCCACAGCAGACGCTCAGCGACGGCTTTCGTCGACAACCCCATCCAGGACAACACGGGCCATCGGCTGGCTGGATAGGGAGCCAGCACCCCCCAAGTGCCAGGTATCCGGCGGCCGCGTTTGTCAAGTGGCGGGACGATGAGTACGCCGCCACGGGTCGAAGCGAATGCCGATGACACCCCCAGGCCGGTCGGGGCGCGACACCCGGTAGCAATCCTGGCAGCATAAGAGGCGGGCATCCACGGATGGATACCCGCCTCTCGGCGTGGATTCGTGCTTACGTCCGACAGAGGCGTGCACCGCCGGACGCTGACGGACCCTCTAGAAGTCCATTCCGCCCCCGCCGGGCGGCATGCCCATCGGGGCCTTGTCCTTCTCCGGCAGATCCGTGATCACCGTCTCGGTGGTCAGGAGCAGGCCGGCGATCGAAGCGGCGTTCTCGAGCGCCGATCGGGTCACCTTGGCCGGGTCGATGACGCCGGCGGCGAACAGGTCGCCATACTCGCCCTTCTGGGCGTCGTAGCCGCTGCCCGGGGAGAGCTTGCGGACCGCCTCGACGACGACCGACCCCTCCTGGCCCGCGTTGACGGCGATCTGGCGGAGCGGCTCCTCCAGCGCGCGGCGCAGGATGTTGACGCCGATCAGCTCGTCGCCGAGCACCTCGACCTTGTCGAGGGCCGGAAGCGAGTGGATCAGGACCGAGCCGCCACCGGCGACCATGCCCTCCTCCACGCCCGCACGAGCAGCCGACAGGGCGTCCTCGATGCGGTGCTTCTTCTCCTTGAGCTCGACCTCGGTGGCCGCGCCGACCTTCAACACCGCGACACCGCCGCTCAGCTTGGCAAGGCGCTCTTGGAGCTTCTCGCGATCGAAGTCGCTGGTGGTGTCCTCGATCTGGAGCTTGATCTGGCCGATGCGGGCCTTGATCGCGCCGGCATCGCCCTTGCCCTCGACCAGGGTGGTCGTGTCCTTGGTGGCGGTCACGCGACGCGCCTGCCCGAGGTCCTCGAGCTGCACGCTGTCGAGCTTGCGACCGACCTCCTCGCTGATCACGCGCGCCCCGGTCAGGGTCGCGATGTCCTCGAGCATGGCCTTGCGGCGATCGCCGAAGCCGGGGGCCTTGACCGCCAGCACGTTGATCGTGCCACGCAGCTTGTTGACCACGAGCGTGGCGAGCGCCTCGCCGTCGACGTCCTCGGCGATGATCAGGAGCGGCTTGCCGGTCGAGACGGTCTTCTCGAGGGTCGGCAGGATGTCCGCCACAGCGCTGATCTTCTTGTCCGTGACGAGCACGAACGGCTGGTCCAGGCTGGCCTCCATCTTCCCGCCGTCGGTCGAGGTGACCATGTAGGCGGACAGGTAGCCACGGTCCAGCTGCATCCCCTCGACGTACTCGGTCTCCATCTTGAGCCCCTGGCTCTCTTCGACGGTGACCACGCCGTCCTTGCCGACCTTGTCCATCACCTGGGCGATCATCTCGCCTATCTCGTTGTCACGAGCGCTGATCGATGCGATGTGCGCGATATCCTCGGTCGTCTCGACCGGCTTCGACAGGCGCTTGATCTCCTCGACGATCGCGTCGACGCCCTTGGTGAGGCCGCGCTTGAGGCCCATCGGGCTGGCGCCGGCGGTGACGTTCTTCAGTCCCTCGGTGATGATCGCCTGGGCCAGGACGATGCTCGTCGTGGTGCCGTCGCCGGCCACGTCGTTCGTCTTGGTGGCGACCTCCTCGAGCAGCTGAGCACCCATGTTCTCGTACGGGTCCTCGAGCTCGATGTCGCGTGCGATGGTGACACCGTCATTGGTGATGGTCGGTGCGCCGAATTTCTTGTCGAGGAGGGCGTATCGGCCCTTCGGGCCGAGCGTGACCTTGACGGCATCGGCCATCTTGTCGACGCCGCGCTTCAGTGAGCGACGTGCCTCTTCCTCGAACAGCAGCTGCTTCGCCACGGTTCTCTCTATCCTCCTGATGGATCGCCGCGCGGGGCGCGGCGGATCTGCCTGGTTGGAAAGTGGATCCCTATTCGATGACGGCCAGGATGTCCTTCTGGGAGAGGATCAGGAGATCCTCATCATCGAGCTTGAACTCCGTGCCCGCGTACTTCTGGAAGAGCACCTTCTCGCCGGCGCTCACTTCCATCGCCTCGCGTGCACCGTCATCGAGGGTGCGCCCGGGGCCGACCGAGAGGACCGTCCCCTCCTGTGGCCGCTCCTTGGCGGTATCCGGCAGGACGATGCCGCTCTTGGTCATCTCCTCGCGCGGGGTGGGCTTGACGACGAGACGATCGCCCAAGGGCTTGAGCTGCGTCGCCGTGCCGGTGACCGTTGTGGTCATGTGTGGGTACTGCCTCCTTGCGTGCGCAATCGGTGCGATTGAGGTGACTTTCGGGGGAGGCCAGCGCGGCCGATTCGACCGTGGTACTGGCACTCAACCGACGAGAGTGCTAAGTCGAAAGGTATCACCCGTCGAGCGAGGATGTCAAGGTCGCGGACAGACCGATGCCCCGGCTCGCGGCCGGGGCATCGAGACCCATTGACGGCGCGCGCGATCAGGCGCGGTAGGTGACCACCAGGGAGCTCGGGTCGGGCTCGACGTCGCTCCCGTTCGTCCCACCGTTGTCGGTGGTGTTGCCCGGCGGCGCGATTACCAGGAAGTAGACGAGCGCGGCGAGGACGATGAGCGCGAGGATGATGCCGAGGATGAACCCGGCGCCGCTGCTCCCGGACGGCTCCGTGGTTCCGCCACCGGGGGTGTTGACGTTGACCTGGCCCATGCGCTGGGTCCTCCTCCTTCGATCTGTCGTGCGGTGGCATCCACCACCGCCCCGCTATGAGCATCCGGCGTGCCAACCAATCTCGCTGCGATTGCGAGCGCTCGCTCAATCTACGATCAGGCGGTCGTACGCTCGTCGAGCCTCGTTCGCGACGGCCTGTGGCTCGATGCCCCGCAGCCGCGCCAGCTCGGCCGCCACGCGGAGCGACGTGGTCGGCTCGTTGCGCCCATCCCGGTCCGGGCCGAGGTACGGGGCATCCGTTTCGACGAGATAGGTTCCCGCTTCGATGGCGGCGGCCGCGGCGCGAGGCCCGACTGCGCTCCGGAACGCGAGTGGCAGCGCGAAGCTGACGAGGTACCCACGCGTCGTCAGAGCCTCGGCCATGCCGGCGTTCCCCGAGAAGGCGTGGAGGACGCCACGGGCGGGATGCCCCGTCCGCCCTGCCCAGCTCATGAGTCCGGCGGTCACGGCGTCGTGGGCGTCGCGATCGTGGACGATCACCGGCAGGTTACGGATGCGCGCCAACTCGAGCTGCCGCTCGAACGCGGCGCGCTGGACCTCGGGCGGCGAGAGGTTACGATAGAAGTCGAGGCCGATCTCCCCCACCGCCACGCAACGCGGGTCCGCGCTCAGGATCTCCAGCTCGCGCCAGGCCTGCTCGTCGGTCTCGGCGGCGTGATGGGGGTGCACGCCGACCGCCGCCTGGAGAAGCGGCGCGTGGCGCTCGGACAGCGTGAGCGCCGCCCGGGAGGAGCCGAGGTCCCAGCCGGGGACCAGGATCCGCTCGATCCCCGCCGCCATCGCGCGGTCAAGCACCGCGTCTCGGTCCGCGTCGAAACGGTCGTGCTGAAGGTGGCAGTGCGAGTCGATCAGCCCACGCAACGATGCGGGCCCGCGGCGTCGGCTCAGACCGTGGCCTCCACATCGATGCGCGGGAAGACCGGCCTCGGCGTCCCGGTCACGAGGCCGCGGCCGGGCGCACCCCAGGCCAACAGCTCGGCCAGCCCGGAGCCGCCGGCACCGCGCTCGTCATATGCCGGCGGAACGCCCAGCTGCACCAGGATGGCCCGCGCGCCGGACGGGGCGACCGGCGCCAACAGATGCCCGAGGACGCGACACGCTTCCCCCATCACCGCCAGCACCTCGCCAAGGCGCGCGGTCTCGCCTGCCTTGTTGAGGCTCCAGGGCGCCTGCCCCTCCGCGTAGCCGTTCACCGATCCCGCGAGCTCCATGATGGCGGCCAGCGCCTTGTCGAGGTGGTGGCGCTCCATCGCCGCGTGGTACGTGGAGATGATGCGCTCGGCAGCCGCGCGGATCTCGAGATCCGCGGGCTGGGTCGCATCGGTGACTGGCGGCAGCCGGCCATCGAGGTATCGGTTGCTCATGCTCACGGTGCGGTTCACGAGATTGCCGAGGTCATTGGCCAGGTCGGCGTTGTATCGGCGCACGAAGCCATCGTGGGTGACGTCCGCGTCGCGGTCGAACGGCACCTCGCGCAGCACCACGTAGCGGATGCCGTCGACGCCGAACGTATCGGCCGCCTCATCGGGATCCTCGGTGTTGCCGGTCGTCTTGCTCATCCGCTGGCCCCCGCGATCGA
>JBHENV010000118.1:0-2614 GCA_046261895.1 Candidatus Limnocylindria bacterium | reverse complement strand
GGATTGAAGAGCCAGTCCATGGCGGGCATTCTCGCCCAAGCGGCGGCGCGACGTCGGGGCAGTACGCATCACCAGCTGGCCGCATCTTGGCCTTGCGGCGCCGCGCCGATCGCGCGCCGGTTACGCTCGGTCCCCCACGCTCGCTAGCACAGCGCCTGACCAGATCTGCATATCAAGCATGTACACATACCGAGCCGTTCCCCAGGGCAGAGTGAGCCGGACTACCCAACGGTACGGGTGCCAACCTATAGAGGAGGATTTCCGAGCCGCGTTATTCGCGCTCGACGTTCCCGGTGGAGCCGTCGACAGTGATGCGCATCCCGGTCCGCAGACGGGCTGTGGCATCGCCGCAGCCGACGACCGCCGGGATTCCGTACTCGCGGGCGATGATCGAAGCGTGCGACGCGAGGCTTCCGACGTCGGTCACGACTCCGGCCGCGCGGGTGAAGAGCGGCGTCCAGGCCGGCGCCGTGAGCGGCGCCACCAGGATCTCGCCAGCCTCGAGCTGATCGAACTCCTGAGGGCCGCGGATCACGCGGACCGACCCGCTCGCGCGACCGGGTGACGCCGGCGTGCCCGACACGAGGGCGCTGTCCGATCGGACAGCACCCACCATCCGAGGCATCTTGTCCCAGATCATCCGCATCATCGGGGTCATCCGGCCAATGATCAGCGGGGCCATCAGCTCGGCCTGCTCCTCGCGCCTGGCGCGGCGGGCGGGGACGTCGGCGGCTGCGGCCATGCCGTCGCCATTGAGCGCCGACTGCACCTCGGCACGGGTCAGGAAGAACACGTCGTCCGGATCGGCGATGACCCGGTCGGCGATGAGCGCC
Source organism: Candidatus Limnocylindria bacterium (assembly GCA_046261895.1). Lineage (GTDB taxonomy): Bacteria > Chloroflexota > Limnocylindria > QHBO01 > QHBO01 > JACDBZ01. The sequence continues at coordinate 1,781 of JBHENV010000118.1, read as the reverse complement.
TCGCCGATCCGCAGCACCGCTCTCCGCATGACGGGCCAGGCGATCGTCAGGTCGGGCACCTGCTCCTCGCGGATGGAGGCGAGGTGCTGGGTATCGGCCAGCAGCTTGCGGAATGCTCGCAGCCGCCGCGGCGCCGATGCGAGGGCCTGGAAGGCAGCCTCCTCGGCCGCCTTGCGCGCCTGGACCACCAGGGCATGCCGCTCGGCAGCGGTTCCCGCGGTCTCCGCCAGCGGCGACGGCGGATGCCACCAGTCGAGCGATACGACGGCGTGAGGCCCCGCATCGGCCGGGGCGGCGAACCCTGAAACCAGCGGGAGGTGGCTGCCGCCGAGCTTGCTGGCCAAGTGCCGGCGATAGAAGCCCGCGAGGATGATCTCGATCTTGAACGCCCCACCGGCCAGCGCCGCGATCGACGCAAAGTAGTCGCCGGCGAGGTCCGCCAGCTCATCGATCAACGCGGGAAGCTGCGTGACCGGCAGCGTCTCAACGGTGCTTTCGGCCGCCGCCACCGCTGCGCGGTAGCGCGGCAGGAGGTCCTCGCGCCAGTCCCGCTCGAAGAGCGGAACGCTGTGGTGAACGGTCGCCGGAAACAGGCCCGCGACACGGCGTGGCGAGCGGATGAGGTGCCAGAGCGTGCCCGGCAGGTTGCGAAGGAAGACCGGGGCGGCGAGCCAGTTGATGGAGTAGTAGTACCAGCCGTTGACGACGACGTGGTAGGGGCGCGGATCCCGCTCCCCAAGCGACTCCTCGAGCATGACGTGCAGGCGGTCCTCCATGGCGGTGAGCAGCCACGACTCGAAGAGTGGTGTCACCGGCTCGGAGATCCACTCGCCGAAGCGAAACGTCCGGGTGAAGGCCCCAGGCGAGGGAGGATCCCACGACACCTCGCGCGGCAGCGCCGTCATCGGTCGGGCCTGGAGGATCCAGAGCCTGCCATCCGCGTCGATCGCCCACTCGATGTCCTGGGGAGCGCCGCGGGCCACAGCGATTCGCCGAGCCTCGGTTGCGATCTCGATCGCCTGCCGACGGTCGAGGGCGTGCTCGGGCTGGCGGCGCGGCGTCGCGTCACGGCCCACGACGACCCATTCGTCACCGATGGCGTCACCCGACACCAGCCGGTCGCCGGTGCCGCGCACTGCCGAGATGACGGTCGAGCGCCGATCGCCACTGATGGGATCGGCCGTGAGGACGACGCCGGCGGCGGCCGGCGTCACCATGCGCTGGATGATCACGGCCATGTGGCCGTCCGAGCCCTGGCTGGCACGCCCGTAGGCCGCGACGCGAGCAGCATCCGCGCTGGAAAGGCTGCGGTCCGTCGCCGCCGCGAGCTCGTCGACCGACACGTCGAGGACAGACTCGTACATGCCGGCGTAGGAGGCTTCTGCCCCGTCCTCGGCGACGCCACTGGACCGGACGGCGAACGGCCCTTCGCCCAACTCGTCGGCGGCGGCGCGCAGCAGCGGCGCGCGCTCATCCGCCGTCATCTCTGCCGCCCCGGCGGTGAGGACCACGCCGTCCGGAACGCGCGCGCCCACCGCGATCAGCTCCCCAAGTCCGGCGGCCTTGCCGCCAACGTCGCCGGCGTCCTGCATGCGCACCTCGCTGAGACGTCGGATCGCGGTGGAGTTCATCGTTCGCTCCTCGTGCTGGCGGCGATCGCCGCCCGGATCACCCAATCGATGTCATCGGCCGCCTCCTCAACCGACGAGCCGAGATGGTCGCGCCACACGCGCAGCGTCGATGCCGAGATCAGGATCGTCAGGAGGCGCGCGATCCGATCC
>JBHENV010000117.1:0-9366 GCA_046261895.1 Candidatus Limnocylindria bacterium | reverse complement strand
CTTCAAGGCGCTCTTCGAGGCGATCGAGACCGAGCAGGCGCGGCGCGGCAACCTCTAGATGCGGGTGGTCACGCTCATGCGCCGATATAGCGTCGATTCCTGGCCTGAGCCCGTTTCCAGGCCGCGAATCTCGGAAATATCGGTCAGCTGCCGGCATGGGGATGGCCCCGAGGCCATGTCCGCGCCACCCACCAGCCGATAATTCGGCGATCCCTGGCCCGGCAACCGGCCCAGGCCGGAAGTCGCCGAAATATCGGTGCCCCGAGCCTGCCTGCGGGCCATCCGGGGACGCCTCGGACGAGAACCGACGAGGCATCGGGTAGCATCGGTCATTCATGAGCACGAACAGGCTGCCGGCACAGGCAGAGGACTTTCCCGCCTGGTATGTGGAGGTCGTGAAGCGGGCAGAGCTGGCCGAGCATGGGCCGGCGAAGGGCTCGATGATCATCAAGCCCCACGGCTACGCGATCTGGGAGCTGACGCAGAGCGCGCTGGACGACCGCTTCAAGGCGACCGGCCACCAGAACCTCTACTTCCCGCTTCTCATTCCCATGAGCCTCCTCCAGAAGGAAGCCGATCATGTGGAGGGATTCGCGCCGCAGGTCGCCGTCGTCACCCACGGCGGCGGCGAGAAGCTCGAGGAGCCGCTCGCCGTCCGCCCGACATCCGAGGCGATCATCTGGAGCACCTACAAGCGCTGGATCCAGAGCTACCGCGACCTCCCGCTGCTCTACAACCAGTGGGGCAACGTCGTGCGCTGGGAGATGCGCACCCGTCTCTTCCTGCGAACCTCCGAGTTCCTGTGGCAGGAGGGACACACCGCCCACGCATCGGCGGCCGAGGCGCAGGCCGAGACGCTCCAGATGCTCGATGTCTACCGCCAGGTCGCCGAGGACGTCCTTGGCATTCCCGTGCACATGGGCCGCAAGTCACCCGGCGAGCGATTTCCCGGTGCCGTCGAGACGTACTGCATCGAGGGGCTCATGCGCGACGCCAAGGCGCTGCAGTGCGGCACGAGCCATTTCCTGGGCCAGAACTTCGCGAAGGCCTACGATGTGACCTTCATCAACGCCGATGGCGTGCAGGAGCACGCCTGGGCGACCTCGTGGGGCTTTTCGACCCGCATGATCGGCGGCACGATCATGGCCCACGGGGACGACGCCGGCCTGCGCCTGCCCCCGGCTGTTGCGCCGATCCAGGTCGCCATCGTCCCGATCCACCGATCCGACGAGGAGCGCGAGGCCGTCATCGGCGTCGCCGAACGGTTGCGAGCCGAGCTGGCGGGTCTCGCCGTCCGCGTCCGCCTCGACGACCGCGCCCAGCACCGGCCCGGCTACAAGTTCGCCGAGTGGGAGCTGAAGGGCGTGCCGATCCGGATCGAGCTCGGGCCACGGGACGTGGCGGCCGACCGCGTGGTGATCGCCACTCGCCTGGACGGGGACAAGGAGGAGGTCGCCGTCGCGGACGTGGCTGCCGGGATGCTCGCGCGGCTGGCATCGGTCCAGCGAGACCTCTTCGCCGATGCGCTCGCCTACCGGGAGGCGAACACGCACCAGATCAGCTCGTTCGATGCCTTCGCCGCGGGCATCGAGGAGCAGGGCGGCTTCTGGGTCGGCGCCTGGTGTGGCGAGGGCGCCTGCGAGGCGACGATCAGCACGAAGACGAAGGCGACGATCCGCTTCCTGCCGATCGAGCCGAGCGATCCGGGCGCGCCGTGCATGCATTGCGGCAAGCCCGGCGTCGACGTCGCGACCTGGGCACGAGCGTATTGAAGCGCACCATTCGTGCGTGCGTGTCGAATTCGGCATCTGCCGCGCGTCGCATGAACGGGCAGCCATCATGAAGCAGCACCACCCCACCGCATGGAGGATGACATGAGCAACGCGACCAAGGCAGCGGTCATCACGAAGATGAACTGGTGGGAGATCCCGGTTCCGAGCCTGGATGACGCGAAGCGGTTCTATGCCGACGTCTTCGGATGGACGTTCCAGCCGTTCGGTGAAAACTACTTCGCCGCACTGGGACCCGACGGCACGATGCTCGGCGGCATCTTCGAGGCTCCTCCTGACGAGCTCGGCAACGGTGTCCGCATCACATTCAGCACCGATGACCTCGAGGCTGCGCTCGAGAGGGTCACCACGGCGGGCGGCACGGTGGTGACCCCACGATCGGAGATCGGCGCTGACATGGGCTGGTGGGCGGCGTTCACGGATCCAGCCGGTCGATGGCTCGGATTCTCGACGGACCAACCGCTCGGCGGATGAGCACCTCCGTCGCACCGCACATCGTCACCATCGACGAGATTCGTGAGGCCGCGGAGCGCATCCGTGGCGTGGCGACCCGCACGCCGCTCCTTCGGTGGGACGACACGACCTGGCTCAAGCCGGAATCCCTGCAGCCTGTCGGCGCGTTCAAGATGCGCGGCGCATACAACAAGGTCGCATCCCTGACGGATGCAGAGCGCGCCCGCGGCGTGGTCACCTACTCGTCCGGCAACCATGCCCAGGCTGTGGCACGCGCGGCGAGGCTGCTCGGCTCGACCGCGGTGATCTGCATGCCCGAGAACGCGCCGCAGATCAAGGTCGACGGCGTCCTGCGCGACGGCGCGGAGATCGTCACGACCGGCAACGACTCCGAGGAGCGGCATCAGCGCGCGCTGCAGCTGGTCGAGGAACGCGGGCTGGTCATGGTCGAGCCCTATGACGACCCGGCCATCATCGCGGGACAGGGAACGTGTGGCCTCGAGATCGTCGAGGATCTGCCGGAGGTGACGAGTGTGCTCGTCCCGGTCTCCGGCGGAGGCCTGTCGTCGGGCGTGGCCACGGCGTTCAAGGCGCTGGCTCCCTCCGCGCGGGTGATCGGGGTCGAGCCCGAGCTGGCGGCCGATGCGAAGGAGTCGCTCGAGCGCGGCGAGGTCGTGCACTGGGCCGCCGATCAGACCGTGCGCACCATGGCCGACGGCCTGCGCACGAATTCGCTCGGACCCCTTCCGTTCGAGCATCTCCGCCGATTCATGGACGAGATCGTCACGGTCAGCGAGGACGAAATGGCCGATGCCATGCGCCAGCTCGCGCGTCGCGCACGCCTGGTTGTCGAGCCGTCCGGCGCCGCCTCCATGGCCGCCCATCTGGCGGACCGTGCGCCACGCATCAGCGGCGACGACGGCCGGGTGGTCATCATCTCGGGCGGCAACGTCGACCCGGCGCTCTTCCTGCGCATCCTCGCCGGGTAGCGCGCACGTTGCGTCCGGCGACCGCCGCTGAGGGGCGCTAACTCGACCCGGCTCCGATGGCGCGGACCGAAACGAGGCCTCCTCGACCACACGCGCCGCTGAGCGACGTAGTTCTAACTCGAAGCGGCCGGATTCCCGCGGCGAGCATGTCCCCGAGAGGCTCGGGCTCAGTTATCGCCGCTCGGCGGCGGTCGCCGCGAGCCGTACGACCGACGACCATCAGCCGCCGCTCAGCAGCTCCACGGCGCGGTCCAGCTGCGGATCGTCGTCCCCCGTCGGATCGTCGGGAGAGGCCACCTCCACATCCGGCGCGATCCCGTTCGGCGCGGCGGAGTTGTGGTCGGGGGTGAACCAGCGATCCGTCGTGATGCGCAACCCTCCGCCGTTCGGCAGGTCGTTCCAGATCTGCACCGTGTTCTTGCCGAAAGTGGGCTCACCGAGGATCGTGGCACGGCCGGTGTCCTGGAGCGCCCCTGCCACGATCTCGGACGCGGAGGCGGAGCCCTGGTCGACCAGCACGACGACCTCGATCGTATCGGCCTGGGCCAGCCCGCCCGGCTCCGATTGCCAGCGCTGGATCTCTTCACCGGACTCGACGGTGAACAGCAGCTCGCCGGCCGGAACGAACTGGCCGGCGATGCCCTGCGCGGTCGTGATGAAGCCGCCCGGATTGCCCCGCAGATCGAGCACAATGGACGTCGCTCCCTCCTCGAGGAGTGCGCCCAGCTCGTCGCGGAACAGGCCGGTGGCGCGATCGGTGAACGTGGTGAGCCGGATGTAGCCGATCCCGTCGGAGAGGAGCTCCGCCTCGACTTCGCGCAGGTCGATGACCGCGCGAGTGATGGTGACGTCGAGCTCCTCGTCGTCTCGATCGACGGTCAGGGTGACATCGGTGCCGGCCTTGCCGCGGACGTCGAAGACGAGTGAGCTGACCGACTCTCCCACGGTCGAGACGCCGTCGATCTCGAGCACCAGGTCTCCGGCGCGCAGTCCCGCTGCCTCGGCCGGGGAGCCGGCGAGCGGCGCCACGATGACCATGGCGCAGGTCTGGGTCACGACCGTGCACGCCGCAAGGTCCTCGGGGTCGACCAGGTTCTCCATGCCGACCTCGGCACCGATGCCGCTGAACTCGCCGGACAGGTCGTCGAGTGCCGAGCCGTACTCCTCCGGCGGAAGGTAGCCGGAGTACGGATCCTCGAGCCCGTACTCGATCATGCCGCGCACGGCACCGTCGACGAGATCCTCGTCGCTGATCTCGTCCACGTACTCGCCCTTGATCTGGGCGTACGTCTCGCACAGGACCGCGAAGGCCTCCGTCGGCTCGGCGCAGGTGACGGTCTCGAGCACGGGGGTCGGCGCCGGCGCCCCAGCCTCGGAGGGGGCCGCCCCCGACGGTGAGGTGGACGCCGAGGGATCTGCTCGGCCGACGCCCGCTCCGCCCTCGCCGATCGCCAGGCCGGCCACGAAGGCGAGGGCCCCGAAGAGAAGGAGCACCGCGACCAGCGCGGCGGCGCTGGCCGCTGACGATCGACGGGCGGGTGTGTTGGCGGTCATCGGTCCTGTCCTGTGTACGGGGGCGCGGAGGCGCATTCTCCCGCGAAACGCTCCGATGCGCTCATTGCATCATCGGCGGATCGCGCGCAACCCCAGGAAGATCGGGATCTCCGCGTTCGCCCGGGCGTCGCCTCGGGCCACCTTGCCGGGCCGTCGATCGGGTGGCAGGTCGGGGATCTCGAGCATGGCGTCGACGGCGAATCCCCCATCGGCGAGGGCGTTCACGTAGGCGCCGATCGGCCGATGAAACGATCGCGTGGGCAAGCCACCGCCGAGCGACTTCATCGGCACCGCCATCTCGCCCAGGTAGCCATCGATGCGCCGATAGGTCAGCTTGCGCCCCTCGTCGAAGCCCCAGCCGGAGTGGCGGGGCTGGCGAAAGGCCGGGTGCGTCATCAGCAGCACGACCCGGCCACGGGCCCCCAGCGCCCAGTCGACGCCGCCGACGACATCGGCCAGCGGATCCATGTCCTGGATGCTGAGCAGAAAGACGGCGGCGTCGTAGCCACCCAGGTCGAGGCCAGCCACCGCCGGGAGACGTCGCGCGTCGCCGACCAGGAATCGTGCCGTGCCGAGACCTGCGTGCCGGCGCTCTGCCGCCGCGATCAGCCTGGCGGACGCGTCGACCACCGTGACGCCCACCCCGGCATCGACCAGGTAGGGGACCAGGACGCCCTGCCCCCCGCCGACGTCCAGGATCTCTTCGCCCGGCTGCGGCCGGAGGAGATCCAGCACGGCCGGGATGGCGAGCTCGCGATGATAGGCCGACCCACGGTCGCCAACCCAGCCGTCATACCAGGTGGCGACGCGCTCCCAGCTCGTCTCGGGTGGTGCGGCGCTGCGGGCCTCGCGCGGGCGAATGCGTCGTGGCGAGCGGCGGCTCATCGGTCGAGTATGCGGGTGGCGCTCGGTCTGTCCACGTCTCGTCTCCGGCAGCGCGACGATCGAAGGGCGCCCCGTGCCGAAGAGGACGATGGCGGCCACGAGCGCCACGCCGATCCCCACCAGGCCGATCACGCCGAAGCCCCAGCCGAACCCGCCGCGATCGGCGACACCTCCGGCGATGAACGGCCCGATGCCGAGCCCCGCCGACGCTGCCGGTGACGGGCCGTCATCGGCCCCCGCGGCCCTCGCCAAGTCCACCAAGGAAGCCGACGGCGTTCGCACCCAGCGTATCGACGTCGTATCCCCCCTCCTGGAGGGCCACGACGGGTCGCCCGAGCGCCCCGATCCGGGCGCCGATGCGCGCGTAGTCATCCGTGTGCAGCGCCAGATCGCAGATCGGATCGGCATGGTAGGTGTCGAAGCCGAGGGACAGCACGAGCGGCGCATCCGGGTCGAACGCCGTGATCGTGTCGAGGCCTTCGGCGAGGACCGCGAGGTACGCTTCTCCATCCGTGCCCGGAGCGAGCGGCAGGTTCAGGTTCGCTCCCTCGCCGCCGGCGCCGCCACGCTCGGTCGCATACCCGGAGTAGTAGGGATAGATGCCACCGGGGTCGCCGTGCAGGCTCACATACAGCACGTCGTCCCGCTGCCAGAAGATCTGCTGCGTCCCGTTGCCGTGGTGGAAGTCGACATCGAGGATCGCGACGCGCGACGCGCCGCGCAGCACGAGCGACTCGGCCACGATCGCCGCGTTGTTGAAGTAGCAGTACCCGCCGATCAGCGTGCGCCCCGCATGGTGCCCCGGCGGCCGGCACAACCCGTAGGCGAGGGGAGCGCCCTCGAGCACACGGTCCGCGGCGGTGAGCGCGATGTCGACCGAGGCACGAGCGGCGGCGGCCGTGCCGGCCACGATCGGCGTGGCGGTGTCGAAGCAGTACGCGCCCAGCCGCTTGTGTCGTTCCGCCGGCCGCGCCTCCAGCGTCATCTGCGCCGCGTACTCACGAAGCAGGAACGTGTCGGGCAGCAGAGGTCGCGAGGGATTCCAGCCATCGGCGATGGCATCGGTCCAGACGTGCTCGACGAGGTCGATCAGCTCCACCTCGTGCACCGCCGCGATGGGGTCCGGGCCATGCGCCTCGGGTGGCTCGAGCGCGTAGTCGCCGGTCGCGAGCAGCGCGTGACGGATCGCGATCGCCCGCTCGGGTGACTCATAGCAGGGAACCTCTCGCCCGGCGACGAGCTCGATCAGCCCGGCGTGGGCGAGATGGTCGTCAGAGGCGATCAGCGGGGTCGCGGAGGCAGAGGGCATGACTCATCCGTCGCTGCGAGTACCAACAGCCGCCCCGACCGATGCCGGCGGAACCGCGAAACGATACGCGCCGGCGAGGATAAGCGTGCCGGAGATGAGCTCGCCGGCCTCCTCGACCAGCACCTGCGCGAAATGCGCGTCGCCACCGAGCGATAGAAAGTTCACGATCATCTCGATGCCTGCCGCCGAGACGAGGAGCCCCAGAATTCCACCACCCAGCCACACCGCGCCCGCCGGATCACGCCGCCAGGTGGATCGCGCCAGCCACCCGCTGACCCCCAGTACGAGGAGGGCCGCGGGAGCCAGGAGGACGGGCCACAGCCCGGTCACCGGGAGCAGCTCCGAGCGCGTCGCGGCACCGAGCCGCTCGTGCAGCCGTGACACCTCGTCGAGAGAGAACGCGCCGATGAGCGCGGCCATGGCGTAGCTGGCCGGATGGCCGCCGCGACGCCGTGCGCCGAACCCGAGCAACGCCGCCGCGGTCCAGAGCTGGGTGCTCGCCCACCACGTCGGCAGGTTGCCCTCGACGCCCAGGTCGAAGAGGAGCGTGGGAGACGCCAGCGGCGGGATCGGGAGCGCATTCGCCAGGTGTAGCGCCACGAGGAGCGCGTCCATCCCGAAGGCAAGGCGGACCGGCAGCGGAAGCATCTCAGCATCATGCAAACCACGGATGAGCGCCCGATGAGGGGCCGGTGAGCAGGCTCTCACGATGAACGCGACACGAGGCAGGGCCGTATGCTCGGCAGACACGCGACGCGGAGAGCCCCTTGACCGATTCCCATGCCGGCGCCCGGCTCTGGCGGAGCCTGCGGGAGGAGGTCGCGCACGCCGTCGTGGGCGGCGAGGAGCCACTTCGCCTGCTCGCCGTGGCGTTGCTGGCCGAGGGTCACGCGCTGCTGGAGGACGTTCCCGGCGTCGGCAAAACGCTCATGGCTCGCGCGTTCGCCCGGGCGCTGGGACTCGACTTCGGCCGGGTGCAGGGCACGCCCGACCTGCTGCCGTCCGACGTCACGGGCTCGAGCGTCCTCAGCGGCGACCGGTTCCGCTTCATCCCCGGACCGATCTTCACGAATGTCCTGCTCGTCGACGAGATCAACCGGGCCACGCCGCGCACGCAATCGGCCCTCCTGGAGGCGATGCAGGAGCGCCAGGTCAGCGTCGACGGCGAGACGCGCCCGATTCCGGGACCATTCCTGGTACTGGCCACCCAGAACCCGGTCGAGCTGGAGGGCACGTTCGCGCTGCCCGAGGCGCAGCTGGACCGATTCCTGGTCCGCGTCGTCATCGGCTACCCGGACGAGGCCGACGAGCGCTCGATCGCACGCCGCTACCGCACCGCCGACGAGCCGCTGGACGTGGTGCGCACGGTGTTGGATCCGACGACACTGCCCGCGCTCCGCCAGGCGGCTCGGCAGGTCACGGTCAGCGAGGAGGTGGAGGCATATCTCGTCCGGATCGTGCGCGCCACGCGAGATCACGCGGATCTTCAGCTCGGGGCCAGTCCCCGCGCCAGCGTGGCGCTCTATCGCGCGGCACAGGCGCTGGCCATGCTCGAGGGTCGCGACTTCGTGCTGCCCGACGACGTGTCGGCATTGGCGGGCCCGGTGCTGACGCATCGGCTGATGGTCGACCTGGACCGCGAGCTGCGCGGAGCCACGGCCGCCAACGTCGTCGCCGAGGTGCTCGAACGGGTCTCGGTGGGGGTCGGCGCCGGCGTGCGCTGAGGGAGGATCCATGAGCGGCTGGACCCTCGTCGGCCTCGCGATGATCGCCGCCGGTGGCCTGTTGGGCGCCCCCGGACTGCTGCTGATCGGCGGGCTGACCCTGCTCTCTCGGTGGCTGACGACGCTCTGGTCCCGCTACGGGCTGGAGTCGATTGGCTATGAGCGAAGGATTGGGACCGATCGAGCGGTCTGGGGTGACCAGGTGGCGCTCGAGATCGAGGTATGGAATCGCAAGCTGCTGCCGGTCCCGCTGCTGACCGCCGACGACCACGCGACCGATACGCTTCGCGTCATCGGACGGCCGCTGGTCGCCAGCGAGCGTCCCGGCCAGGGCGCCCTCCAGAACTCGTGGTCGCTGCTCTGGTACGAGCGCGTTGTCCGGCGCATGGTCATCGATGCGCGACGACGCGGCAGCGTTACATTTGGTCCGATCCGGCTGACGGTGAGTGACCTGTTCGAGCGCGGAACGAACATGGAGGAGCGGGAGCTCCCGGACGAGCTGCTCGTCCGACCGCGAACGGTGCCGGTTCAGGCGCCCCACACCGCGCGGGCGCCGCTCGGAACCGCACGGACACGCAGCAGCCTGTTCACGGACCCCTCCCGGTTCGCCGGTGTTCGATGCTACCAGCCCGGTGACCCGGTGCGCGGCATCCATTGGCGGG
>JBHENV010000116.1:0-46822 GCA_046261895.1 Candidatus Limnocylindria bacterium | reverse complement strand
CGAGCGGTCGATCGACACGTCGACAGCGACGGCAGCCGCCGAAGCGGACCTGCATGATGAGCCGATGAAACAGGGTGGCGGCGGCGCCGCGGCCGCGCTCGAGTCGATCGAGCGTGAAGGGGTCTGGGAAGCTGCCGGCCGCGAGGTGCGGGTCACGAACCTGGACAAGACGCTCTTCCCCGGCCGCGGCGGCGAGCGGCCGATCACCAAGCGGGACCTGCTGCGCTACCACCTCGCGATCGGGCCGGCCCTCGTCCCGTATCTCGCCGATCGCGGTCTCACCGTCCAGCGATTTCCGAACGGCATCGAGGCCAAGGGCTTCTGGCAGAAGGATCTGCCGAAGCACACGCCGGCGTGGATCAGGCGCTGGACCTATCACCATCGCGAGGAGGGGCCGAAGGACTACCCGGTCGTCGAGGAGCCGGCCACGCTGCTCTGGCTGGCCCAGGAGGCCGCGATCGAGCTCCATCCCTGGACGTCACCGACCGAGACGCCGGATCGCCCCTCGTACGCGCTGATCGACATCGATCCGGGTCCCGACACCACCTGGGAGGAGGTCGTTGCCCTGGCGCGCCTGTATCGCACTGCCCTGCATCACCTGGGCACGCGCGGCTATCCGAAGGTGACCGGAAAGCGGGGGATCCAGGTCTGGATCCGCATCCAGCCCGGACCGGGGTTCGCCGACACGAGCGCCTGGGTCGAGGGCCTTTCGCGCGCGATCGGCGCGACCGTCCCGGATCTCGTGAGCTGGGAATGGGCGAAGCGCGCCCGCAGGGGCAAGGCGCGGCTCGACTACACCCAGAACGCGATCAACAAGACGCTCGTCGCGCCCTACAGCCCGCGGCCCGCGCCCGGAGCGCCGGTCAGCATGCCAATCGCGTGGGGCGAGCTCGAGGACGCGGAGCTGCGGCCGGACCGCTGGACCATTCGAGATGCTCCGGCTCGCCTCGCGGAGCGGGGAGATCCGTTCGCTCCCGTCCTGACCGACGCGCAGCAGCTGCCGCCCCTGGGCTGAACGCGGTACCATGGCGCCGATGATCGACCAGCTGCTCACCATCACCCCTGACGCCCGGACGAAGATCGACGGCGTCCGCACCTTCAACGAGTTCCCGGAGGCCGTTCTGCGCGTGCGCGTCCTGGCCAAGGACGGACCCCGGTTCCGCTACGAAATCGCCCTCGAGGATCCACGCGAGGCGGGGGACGGCGACCTGGCGGTCGAGTCCGAAGGCCTGACGATCGTGGTCGACGCCGACAGCGCCACGGACCTCGCCGGGGCGACGATCGAGCTCGACCAGGCGGTGACCGGGGGTGGCCTGCGCATCGAGAATCCCAACGAGGGGTGGCAGGACCCGGTCGCCCGTGCGGTGCAGGAGGTGATCGATCGGCAGATCAATCCGGGCGTCGGCTCACACGGCGGGCAGGTGACGCTGGTCGACGTGAGGGACGGCACCGCGTTCATGCGGTTCGGTGGCGGGTGCCAGGGCTGCTCGGCCGTGGACGTCACGCTGCGCCAGGGCGTGGAGACGGCCATCCGGAACGCCGTCCCATCGGTCACCGCGATCGTTGACGTCACCGATCACCAGGCAGGCCAGAACCCGTACTACCAGCACGGGCACTGAGCCCGGTTGCGGAGTGAGCCGCGTTGGACGCCGACTCGGTCAGCGCATCCAGAAGCGGGGGAAGTCGCCGCCTCCCGTGACGGCCGCGACGGTCGAAACGAGGCTGAGGATGCTGAGCGCCGCCGCCGTACCGGCGACCGCCAGGGTGCGCAGAAGTTGCTTGGTTCGCATGGGTCTCTCCTTGACTGAAAGCGCCCTCCCCGTCCTCGGGGCGTCGCGCAGCGGTCACAGTCACCCCGATCGGACCGGTGAGCAATGGCCCGTCGGTCCCGGCCGGACGGGGGACCGGAGTACGATTGGGGTAGATCGCGGTCAATTGACGCTTGCCGACGGGGGTGTAGACTCGCGGCAATGCCACGCACAAAGACGAGTCCTCGCGCCACAGAGCTCGACCGGGAGCTGGCCCAGCGTATCGGGCACCGCATCCGGGAGGCTCGTCACCGTGCCGGGCTCACCCAGCAGCAGCTCGCCGGAGATCGCTACACCAAGGCGTACGTGAGCGCACTGGAGACCGGCATCGCCCGCCCCTCGATGGTCGCCCTCAACCACATCGCCGGGCGGCTTAATCTACCGGCGAGCCACTTCATCGACCAGGCGCATCCCGCCTGGACCCGGCTCGAGGTCGACATGAAGCTCGCCGCCGGGGACTGGCAGGATGCGGCCGACGGCTATCGCGCCCTGCTCGAGGACGTGACCGACGACGGTGGGCGCGCCGAGCTGTTGCGCGGCCTTGCCGAGGCGTTGGCGCGTCTCGATCTCGGCAAGGAGACCGTTGCGGCCGCCTCCGAGTCCGCGCGCCTGTATACCCTTGCCTCGCGCGAGGCCGACGCTGCACTGGCCCGCTACTGGCTGGCGTACGGCCTGTACCAGTCCGATAACGAGCCGGATGCGCGCAGCCTCCTCACCGCCCTGCTCGTGCAGGTCCGCGGCGGTCTGAATGTCGAGCCGGATTTCGAGATGCGCCTCCTCACCTCGCTGGCCGCCGTGGAGTCACGCGCCGGCCAGGCGCCGCGGGCTCTGTCATACCTCGAGGAGGCACGCGGTCTGGCCGCCGATCTCGACGATCGCCGTCGCGCGGCCTTCCTCTTCAACCTGGCGATCAGCTACCGGGAGATCGGTGACTTCGAGGCGGCCATCCGGTCGGGCACGCAGGGCATGGCGCTCTACCGAGCTGCCGGCGCGATGTTCGAGTCCGCGCGGATCGAGAACGACCTGGCGCTGGCCTACCTGGCGACCGGCCAGGTCGAGCGTGCGCGCGAGCTGGCCACGGACGCACGTCAGCAGATCGAGGCCACCGGAGACGAGCGATGGCTCGCCGCCGTCGCCGACACCGAAGCCCAGATCGCGCTGGCGTCCGGCGACACCGCCGGTGCGCTCCGCCTCGCGGCGAGCGCGCGCGCCTATGCCGAGCGCAGCGGCAACGAGCTTGCCAGCCTCGCTGCCATGCTCACGGAGGCGCGTGCCATGCGCGTCGACGGCCAGTTGATGGAGGCCGAGCGGCGGTTCGCCGAGGCAGCGGGGCTTGCCCGATCAAGCCGGGTTCCGACCCGGCTCCGCGAGGTGCTGCGCGAGTGGGCCGACCTGCGTGCCGAAGCAGGAAACCATCGCGGAGCATACGAGCTCACCAGCGAGGCGCTATCGGTCAATTGAGTGTTGACAGGTGCGGTCGAGGGACCGTAATCTGGCCGGAGACGAGTCGGATGGGCACGCCGACTTGCCCGATGGGATCGGAGATGGGGCACGTCTCCGATCCCTCAATCGCGTCTAAGGGGTGGCGGCTGGACTGACCGTGGCGCCGACCAGCTCGAACTTTCCCTCCGCAATCGGGTCGCCCTCCGGGTCCGCATAGATGCGCATCAGGTACTCGCCGGGGCCGAAGACCGCCAGAAGGTCCGCGGCGGGCACCGTGAAGGCGATGACGTCCGGATTCGACAGCGGCTGGCGGCCGACGGGCTCCTGGAGCGTCTCGACGGACTCGGCACCCGCGGTCAGCACTTCGACGTACACCGTGGGCGGCACGGTGCCGGCGGGCGGCACGGAATAGGCGAAGGTGTCGCCATCGTCGAAGCGGTTGCCGCGAGCGTCGGCCGCCACCTCGCCGGTGGCGGTGTCGAGCGCCGTCCCGAACGTGATCGCGGTCGCGGATGGCGTGCCCGACCCGGAGGGCGAGGGTGCCACCACGGTTCCGTCCCCGTTGCCGCCGAGCACGCGAAAGACGACCGCGATCGCCAGGACAAGAAGGGCTGCGGCGAGCCAGCCACCGATCCACCTGGCCCGTGGCGAGAGTGTGAACGCCTCATCGTCGCCCGGTCCACGGGCCATGGGCCGTCTGCGGAGGGGTCGGAGACGCTCTCGCATCGGTCAGGTCGCTCTCGAGCCGGCCGTGGTGCTCATCTGCGCCCCGAACTGTACCGGGTCGGCGGACGCTAGGATGGAGCCGATGACACGCCGGCTCTTCATGTTCGACAATCCCGACCGGTTTCTGGCCGGCACGGTCGGCGAGCCGGGCGATCGCGCCTTCTTCCTCCAGGCGCGAAAGGGTGCCGCCCTGATCAGCGTGGGCCTCGAGAAGGCCCAGGTGGCAGCGCTCGCCCAGCGGCTGGAGGATCTGCTCGATGCCGTCGATGCGCCGGCGACGCAGGAGATGCCCGACGAGCTCACCCTCGAGGCGCCGGTCGTGGAACTGTTCCGGGTGGGAGCCATGGCACTGGCGTGGGACGCCGGTGCAGGAGCGGTCGTCATCGAGGCGCAGACGCCGACCGAGGACGGCGACTACGTCGAGCTTCCCGACGACGCGGAGGAAGGACCGGATCTCCTTCGCGTTCGCATCGATGCGCCCACAGCGCGCGGCTTCATTCGGCGTGCCGAGGCGCTGATCTCCGCCGGCCGCCCGGCCTGTCCGTTCTGCGGGCAACCGCTGGATCCGCAGGGTCACTTCTGCTCACGTGGCAACGGCCAGCTGAACTAGGGTGAGCGCTGCCGCTCACGATCCACCCCTGAGCATCGATTGGGTGCCGGCGAGCGACTTCGCGGATGGGCGTCCCGGCAGCCTCGGAATGACCGTGCTGCCCGGGAAGCATGGCGCGTCGCAGCGCTACCCCGGGCGCGTGTATCGGGCCGACCTGGGGGCGGATCTGCGTGCGCTGCGTCTGGCGGGGGTCGACCGTCTGCTGCTCCTAGTGGACGACGACGAGCTCGCCCGCTGGAGTGACGGAGCCATCGTCGAGCGCGCGGCCGAGGCGGGCATCCGGATCGAGAGATACCCGATGCCGGATGGCTCTCCGCCGGCCAGTCCGGCCGCGATGGATGCGATCCTCAGGTCGCTGGCATCGGCTCGATCCTGCTCGAATGCCGCGGTGGCGTGCATGGGCGGGGTCGGACGGACCGGTACCGTGGCGGCCTGCGCGCTGGTGCTCGCCGGCTGGGGCCCGGATGCGGCTATCGCCCGGGTCAGGGATGTCCGTCATCCGACTGCGGTCGAGACCCCGTCCCAGCAGGAGTTCGTCCGAACGTACTGGATCGGCTGCCGCCCAGGACCGGCTAAGGTCTCGCCGTGAGCGAACGATGGGTCTGCAAGCGCTGCTTCGCGGACAACGAAGAGACCGATGCGGCCTGCCGCAACTGTGGCCTGACGCGAGGTGCCGAGTCGACGCCATCAGACCAGGTGGCCTGGGAGGCGCATGGCGGGGCCGTGGTGGTCGCCGAGCGGCCGGCCTGGCGACGATGGATCCGGTTCTGGTGGATCCCCGCGTTGCTCGTCGCGCTGGCCGTCGGATACCTCACGTCGGCGCGGCGTGACGACGCCGGCTCGTTGGCATCTGCCGGCAGCGTCTCCGTCGACGAGCTGCGCGAGGGTGACTGCTTCAACGGCGGCGAGCAGGAGGAGATCACCGAGGTCGCCGGTGTCCCGTGCTCGGAGCCCCACGAGTACGAGGTCTTCGCGCTGGCCACGCACGAGGGCGCTGCCACCTTTCCCTCCGACGCCGAGCTTGAGCCGATCTTCTTCGAGGTCTGCGAGCCAAAGTTCGAGCCGTACGTCGGCGCTGCGTGGGAGGAGTCTGCGATTGGGGCATCGATGATCAGCCCATCCGAAGATTCCTGGGCGGCGGGCGACCGCTCGTTCATCTGCGTCCTGTACGACGATGCGAACGACGCGCTGACCGAATCGCTGGCCGGTTCCGCTCGCTAGTCCGGCGACGGCGACGGAGACGGCTCCGGGGGGACGCGGAGGATCACGAGGGCCCACCCGCAATCGGCCATGACGCCGATGAACACCGGCCCCGTGAGCCCCAGCGCGGCGAACGACTGCGGCTGAAGGGTGCCTCGATCGACTCCCGTTCCGATCGTGGCCCGGATGGCCGGGATCGGCTCTCCACCGCCGGCCGGTGTGAACGAGACGGCGAACGTGCATCGCGTCCGCTCCGGATCGGTCGCGACCCAGCGGATGGCATGCTCACCGTCGCCGATCTCGATCGGTCCCTGCTCGGCGTCACCGGTCCCATCCATGGAGGCGAGGTACGGCGACTCCTCGTCGAGGCGACCGGTCGCGGTCAGGAGTGCATCGGGCTCTGTGCCGGCGGCGACCCATCCTTCATCGAAGTTCGGCTCGCGCTCGTCCGCATCCGCCACCAGGTACCAGCCGAGCTCGTCGACCAGGATGGGGCCCAGCACCACGCGCACCTCGAACCCGAGCGGGAGCAGCCCCGTGATGATGGGACGCTCGACCCCGGGCAGGCTGCGGACGCGCAGGCCATCGATCGCGGCGGCGATGATCTCGCCGGCCACGAAGTCCGGGATGGAAGCCGCGGCCGTCGGCTCCGGGCTCGGCGATGGAGTGGGCGCCGTCGTGGGTGACGGAGTCGGCCTGGCTGTCGGCGACGCAGAGGGCAGTGGCGTCCTGGTCTCGAGGGGCGGAAGCGTGCAGGCCGCCAGCATCATGCCCAGGAGCAGGGCCATCGGCCCACGCAGCATCCCCACGGCGTCAGGGTAGCGGCTCAGCGATCGAGGCGCGGCACCTCGGCCGCCAGCAGATCGGCGATCTCGCGCGCGTTCGTCGTCCCGTAGTTCGCGTAGCAGTTGTTCATGAGCACGTGAATCTCCGGAACCTGCTCCGCGGTCTCCCGGATGCGCGGGACCCACTCGAGGAGCTCGCCCTCGTCGTACAGGTAGCGGAAGCGCTCGACGACCGGGATACCGGACTGCTCCCATGTCTCGGTCCGCCGCCCATGGAATCGAACCACGGCCAGCTTCGGCGACGTGACGACGGTCATCGGCGGCACCGAGGACTTCGTGCCGGGGGGTGCATCGACCATGACGAAGGGAATCTCGTGCCGGGCCAGGAACTTGATCGTCCGATCGGCATTCTTCTCGTTGAACCAGCTGGCGTGCCGCAGCTCCACTGCGAACGGGGTGTCGCCCAGTCGTTCGCACGTCTTCACGATCTCGTCGCGCGACTCGTTGCTGGGAAAGAACCAGCGCGGATACTGAAGAAAGACCGCACCGAGCTTGCCGGAACTGCGCAGCGGCTCGATGCCGTCCATGAAGCGGGCCCAGATCTCGCCGGTGATCTCGTCGGGTAGATCGCGGGCGTAGACGCGCTTCTTCTCCAGGATCTCCGCCGGCAGCGCCTCGCGCAGGTCCTTCGGCAATCGTTTCACCTCGGATGGCTGCCCGGTCATGAGCGCATGGGCCTTGATGTCGAAGGTGAAGTCGCGAGGGGTACGCTCGAGCCACAGCTCGCCGGTCCGCCGGGCGGGCAGCGCGTAGTAGGTGGCGTCGACCTCCACGATCGGGAACTGGTTCGCGTAGTAGACGAGACGATCTTCAGCGCTGCCCGCATCGGGCGGATAGAAGACGCCCGGCGCCGTCATGGTCGGGTCGGTCCACGACGCTGTGCCGATGCGAACGCTGGCCTCGCCGATGAACAGTGGCGCGCGCGGTGCGGTGGCATGCGCCTCACCCCGCTCCCCCGCGAGCGCCGGACCCGGATCGTGCGGATTACCGTCGCTCACCATGTCAGCGTGACACGCGCTCATGACGAGTGCTGTCAGGATCCGCGGGTTCCTCCCGTGTCCGAGCCGCGTGGCGTCCGAGTCCGCCAGCCTGGCTGGCCGCGGTCACTCCTGGCCGAGCGCCCGGCGGACCGATCCTGCGGAGAGCGCGAGCATCACGACGGTGGCCAGCGCGAAGCCGAGCAGGTAGGCCGGGTGCCAGTCGGCGGTCAGGACCGCGATCCCGGTTCCGATCGCTACGACGAGCTGGATGAGCGCCGCGAGCGTCCAGGCCCACGATCGGCGACGGCGCGCGCCACGAGACGCGACCGCGGCCAGGATGGCCAGCACGAAGGAGAAGCCCGCGGCGAAGCGGATCGTCTCCTCCACCGACGCCGTCTGCGCGGATGCCAGGACGCTCAGCCCGATCGCGAGCGCGAGCCCGAGGGCAGCTTCCAGGAGCAGCAGGACGCGCAGGACGCCGACGCCCATGACACGTGGCGTGGCGGGGGAGATCGGGGAGGGGGCGGCGGAAGACATGGCGCTCATGCCGGCAGTGTGCCCGTTCGACCGCCGCCCGGCGAGGTACGAATGGCCAGACGGGGCCTACGTCATCCGTCCCATGCGCCACGAGGCACCTCATGTGCAGTCACCGCGCGCATGAGTCGTGTCACCAGGGTGCCGCGCGCCGGCGCGGATCGGTCTCGGGCGCTCGGTGAGGTCGAGGCGCTCGCCTGGCTCCTCGACAACAGCATCCCCGTGCCGGGAACGGGTGGGCGTCGCTTCGGGATCGACGCCCTGATCGGCTTCGTGCCGGTGGTCGGCGACCTGGCCAGCGGCGCGATCGGCCTCTACGTCGTGTGGCGCGGGTCTCGGCTCGGGGTGCCGCGGGTGGTCGTGGCGCGGATGCTGGTCAACTCGGCGATCGACCTGACGGTCGGGGCCATCCCGTTCATCGGCGATGCGTTCGACCTGTGGTTCAAGGCCAACACGCGAAATCTCGCGCTCATCCGCCGTCACGTGGAGGAGCCCGAGACATCGGCCGCTCGCGAATGGTTCGTCCTGCTGGCGCTGATCGGCCTCGTCGTGGCGATCGTCTTCGTCCTCGGCTGGTTCGTGTTCTCGCTGATCTCCGCCGTGGCCGGTGCGCTCTAGCGAGCGCCGTGGCGCTCGAGCATGCGGCGCGCGATGTTGATGGCCCGCTCGCGAATCTCCGGCGGTTCCAGAATCTCGGCGCGGCCGCCCAGGCCGATGAGGCGCCCGGGGACCTCGTCGGGCCACTCCGCCGTGATCCGCAGGTGGAGCCATCCGTCCGCATCATCGGCGGGAACCGTCTCGGCCGCACGGACGGCCTGGCTGCCGATCGCATCGGCCAGGACGCCGATGACGGCCGGATCGACCCGGATGGTGACCGTGATCCGCGGCGACTCGCGCTCATAGGCGCTGATGGAATCGGCCCAGTAGGCGGCGAGGTCAAAGTCGGGCGGTCGCGTCATCGGTTCCGGGGTCGAGGTCACGCTCTCCACGCGCGAGACGCGATACGTTCGGATCTGCTTATCAGCGGCCGCCACCAGGTACCAGACGCCGGCCTTCAGGACCAGGCCGAGCGGGTCGACGATGCGTTCGACGGCACGATCCCCGCGGCGATAGGTAATCGCGAGGCGTCTCGACTCCCAGACCGCATCGGCGAGCGTGGCGAGCTGCGGCACCTCCTCGCTGACGCGAAACCAGCCGGCAACGTCGAGGTGAAAGCGCTCCACCAGCCGAGAGGCGCGCACCCGCAGCTCGGCCGGGAGCGCGGCCAGCACCTTGAGCCGGGCAGCCGCCATGACTGTGCCGAGCCCGAGCTCCGCCGCCGGTCCCGGCAGGCCCGAGAGGAAGAGCGCCTCCGCCTCGGGCCCGGTGAGGCCGGTCAGGCGGGTGCGGTAGCCGTCGATGAGCTGGATGCCGCCATGCGGTCCGCGCTCGGCGTAGATCGGTACGCCGGCAGCGCTCAGCGCGTCGACGTCACGATGGATCGTCCGCTCGGAAACCTCGAGCTCACGAGCCAGGACCAGCGCCGTCGTGCGTCCGCGCGCCTGGAGGAACAGGAGCAGCTGAACGAGTCGTGAGGCGCGCATCGGCGCGAGGATAGCGCCGATACCTGCCGGCCTGTGTCAGGTTCGCTCCGCCACGAAGGCGGCCACGCGATCGAGCGCCTCGTCCAGAACGGGCCCCAGGCCGTGGCCGACTCGGGGGTACGAGAGGAGCGTCGCGTCCGGCAGCTGGTCCGCGGCCCGTCGCAGCAGCGTGACGTCCGCGAACGGGTCCGACTCGCCGGCGAGCAGCAGCACCGGACAACCGATGCGCCCCCAGTGCGCCGTGCGCTCCTCCCATGCCCCCTGGCGACCCGGCGCGTGGAGTGGATACGAGAGCAGGACGAGCGCCGCGGGGGTGAGCTCGGCGGCGAGCAGCGAGGCGACCCGGCCGCCGAACGATTGTCCGCCGATGACGGGAACGGGATCGATCGCCTCCATCGCTCGCCGGTAGACGGGCAGCGCCCGCTCCGCTCGACCGCGCGGCAGCTCCACCAGGGTGACCACCATGCCGCGAGCAACGAGCCCCCGCTCGTGCTCGCGCAAACGCTCGATGGTGCCGGACGCCCCCGGCGCGAGCATGATGCCCGGCTTCGTCATCGGCCAAGGATAGCGATCCCACTGAAGCTCCCACAGCCCTGCCGCGGGACCCGGAGGCGCCAGGTGCGCAGACCGCGCGTGCGGCGTAGGCTGTAGCCATGACGAATGAGATAGCCAACCGATCCGACGCGGAATGGCGCGCCACCCTCACCCCCGAGCAGTACCGGGTCCTGCGACAGAAGGGGACCGAGGCCCCGTTCACCGGCGCCCTGTGGGACGAGCACGGCGACGGTGTCTATCGATGCGCCGGCTGCGGCGCGGAGCTCTTCGACGCCAACACGAAGTTCGAGTCCGGCACCGGCTGGCCGTCTTTCTATGCGCCGAAGGGGGCCGACGCGGTCGCGACCGAGACCGACGGGGCCTTCTTCATGAAGCGGACCGAGGTGCACTGCGCCCGCTGTGGCGGGCACCTTGGCCACATCTTCGACGATGCGCATGACCAGCCCACCGGGCTGCGCTACTGCATCAACTCCGCGTCGCTCACGCTCGACCCGAAGGACGTCGAGCCGATGGAGCAGGTGTAGGCCCTCTACCGCCCGTCCGCGACGGTCCGCATCACCCTGGCGGCCGCTCGACATCCATCGCCGCTCACATCCAGGTGCGTGACCGCTCGCACCGTCCGCGGGCCGAAGGGGTTGAGCAGCACGCCTCGCTCGCGACAGCGCTCCACGAATGTCGCGGCGTCTGGGACGCCGCGTCGCTCGACGAGGTCGAAGACGACGATGTTGGTCTGCACGCTCTCGAGGTCGAGCGCCACGTCGTCGCCACGAAGCAGCTCCTCGGCGAGCAGTCGGGCGTTGGCGTGGTCGTCGGCGAGCCGACCGACGTGATGCGCCAGCGCGTGGCTTCCGGCAGCCGCCAGGATGCCGGCCTGGCGCATCGCACCGCCCGCCATGCGTCGATAGCGGTGGGCATGAGACACCAGCTCCCGTGATCCCGCCAGCATCGAGCCGGCCGGCGCGCCGAGCCCCTTGCTGAGCGACATCCCGACCAGATCGAAGCCGGCTGCCAGCTCCGAGGCTGGTCGCCGGCCGGCGACCGACGCGTTGAGGATGCGCGCGCCATCGAGGTAGGTCGCCAGACCGTGCTCTCGCGCCGCGGCGAGGGCGCCGCGCAGCGCATCGGCCGGGAAGATGATGCCCCCTGCTCGATTGTGCGTGTTCTCGGCAACCAGCAGCGTGGTCGGCGGATAGACGACGTGACCGATCGGCTTGATGGCGGTGTGAACCGCCTGGGCGTCAAAGAGGCCGCCCACGCCGATCGGACTGAACTGGACCCCGGCGTTGGCCCCGCCGGCGCCGGTCTCGTGGAGGACGAGATGGGACTCACGGGGGACGAGGACGTCGTCGCCGGGACGGGTCAGCGTGCGCAGCGCGACCTGGTTGGCCATGGTGCCGCTCGGCAGGAAGAGCGCCGCCTCGGTTCCGAGGAGCGCCGCGACCTCCTCCTGAAGCCGATTGACCGACGGATCTTCGCCGTACTGGTCGTCGCCGACCTCGGCCTCGGCCATGGCGCGACGCATGGCGGCGGTCGGAAGGGTGACCGTGTCCGAGCGGAGATCGATGCGGTCGGGCATGGCCCGGATGATAGGGGACCCGGGCACGGGGCCCGGTGCCCGATGGGCGGGGCGGCATGCATTCGATCGTTACGCCGACGCGTACTCTATGAGAACCGATGACGATGCCACCTACCTCCGAGTCCCCTCCGTCGCGCCCCGCTGCCTCCGTGGCAGGTGTGGCCGCGGGCGCCGCGGCGATCGGCGGCGCGGAGCTGCTGGCCGGCCTGCTGCCGGGGGCGGCGAGCCCGATCATCGCGGTCGGCGACCTCGTGATCTCCCTTCAGCCGCCCGGCGCGAAACAGTTCGTGGTCGACCTGTTCGGCGAGGCCGACAAGCTCCTCCTGAACGTGCTCATCGTCGCCGTGGCCATGGTCATGGCGGCGGGGCTGGGCCTTCTCGCGCGTCACCAACCGGGTGCCGCCCGCATTGCCATCGGGGGCGGGGCGATCCTCCTCCTCGCCGCGGGCCTGCGTGACCCGCTCGCCGAGCCGATTACGACCCTGATGGTCGTGGCGGCCGCCGTCGGCATCGCGGTCGGCGTTCTCGGGCTGCTGCTGCGGCTAGCCGCCCGTCGAGACCTCGCTCCGCTGGCGGAGATGCCGAACTGGGAACGGCGCCGGTTCCTGGGAACGTCGATCGCCGTCGTGGGCGTGGCGGCCGTCAGCGGCGTGGCCGGCCGCGTGCTGCTCGATCGCGGGCGACTGAACGCATCGGCGCAGATGGGCTCGATCCCGCCTCCGACCGCGACGGCTCCACCGCCGTCGGCCGCGGCGTCGCTGGACGTGCCGCAGCTGAGCCCCATCGTCACGCCGAACCGGGATTTCTACCGGATCGACACCGCCCTGCTGGTCCCGCGTCCGGATCTCGCGACCTGGAGGCTGGGGCTGACTGGCATGGTCGAGCGGCCCTTCGAGCTGACCTATGACGAGCTGGTCGCGATGCCGCTGCACGAGCAGTACGTGACGATCGCCTGCGTCAGCAACGAGGTCGGCGGCGATCTCGTCGGCAACGCTCTGTGGAGCGGCGTGCGCCTCAAGGAGCTGCTGGAGCGCGCCGGTGCCGACCCCGCCGCGACGCAGATCGTCGGTCGCTCGGTCGACGGATTCACGGCCGGCTTCCCCACGGCATGGGCGCTCGCCGATGAGCGAGAGGCGCTGGTGGCGGTGGCGATGAACGGTGAGCCGCTGCCACCGAACCACGGGTTCCCGGCGCGGCTCATCGTACCGGGGCTGTACGGCTACGTGAGCGCCACCAAGTGGCTCGCGGAGATCGAGCTGACGACGCTCGATGCCTTCGATGGCTACTGGGTCCCGCTCGGCTGGGACAAGGAGGCGCCGATCCTCACCCAGTCGCGCATCGACGTGCCGCGTGACGGCGCTCGCGTGGAGGCAGGCACGGTCGCCGTCGCCGGCGTTGCGTGGGCGCCGGATCGCGGGATCGAGGGCGTGGAGGTGCAGATCGACGAGAGCGGCTGGGAGCCCGCCGAGCTCAGCGCCGCCATATCGGACGCTACCTGGGTCCAATTCGTGCGCCGATGGGACGCCACACCGGGCGAGCACCTCGTCCGGGTCCGTGCCGTCGACGGCAACGGTGACATCCAGACCGATCAGAAGACGCCACCCCCGCCCGATGGTGCGCGGGGACACCACACGATTCGGGTGACCGTCACCTAGGGTACGCCCGCGCACGGGACGATCGGTGCATGGCCCGATGGTCCCGGGGATGATGTTCTGTGGGGGATGACCACCCTTTCGCGCCGGCGGGGCCACCTGCCGCCGCCCGACTCGCCCGTCCGCCTCGTCGTCATTCGCGTCGTGGCCGTCCTCGCGCTCGCCGCCACGGCGACGTACCTGGCGTGGCGAGCCACCGAAACCATGAACGTCGCGGCCTGGTACCTCTCCGTCCCGATGCTGGTCCTCGAGGTGCACGCCGCGATCGGGCTGGGCCTCTTCACCTTCAGCCTGTGGGACGTCGACGTTCGACCGCGCAGGCGCGCGCTCGACCACGTACCGACCGTGGCGGTCCTGATCCCGACCTACAACGAGGGCCCGGAGATCCTGGTGCCGACCATTGCCGCTGCCGTGGCCCTGCAGCCAGCACACGAGACATGGGTGCTCGATGACGGCGAGCGGCCGGAGGTGGCGGAGCTGGCGGCATCGCTGGGCGCGCTCTACCTGGCTCGGACGTCGCACGAGCATGCCAAGGCGGGCAACGTGAACCATGCGCTCGGGATCGTCGAGGCCGAAATCCTCGCCGTCCTCGATGCCGATCACGTCGCCGCGCCCGAGTTTCTGCGCGCCACGCTCGGCTACTTTGCCGATCCCAGGGTGGCCCTCGTCCAGACGCCGCAGGACTTCTACAACGTCACCAGCTTCGAGCACGGCAGCGGCATCGCCTACGGCGAGCCATTCCATGAGCAGACGCTCTTTTATCGGCTGCTTCAGCCCGGCAAGAACCGATGGAACGCCGCCTTCTGGTGCGGCACCAACGCGCTCGTGCGCGCCACGGCGCTGCGCGCGGTCGGCGGCGCCGCGACCGAGACGATCACCGAGGACATCCATACAACCATCCGGCTCCACCGTGCCGGTTGGCGGACCGTCTACCACAACGAGGTCCTGGCACGCGGCCTGGCGGCCGATGACGCTGCCCAGTACCAGCTCCAGCGCAACCGGTGGGGGACCGGAGCGATGCAGGTGCTGCGCGTCGAGAATCCACTGACCGTGCCGGGGCTGACGATCGGCCAGAGGCTCGGCTATGCAGCCACGCTGCTCGGATGGTTCGACTCATGGCGGACGCTCGGTTTCCTCGTCCTGCCGCCGCTCGTGCTCGTCACCGGCCAGATCCCGATTCTCGCCGACGGCATGATCTTCGCGGTCGCCTTCGGGGTGACGTACGGCCTGCAGCAGGCGGCGCTCTACCTGCTCGGCCGCGGGGCGTATCGGCCGCTCATGTCGATCGTGTTCGACGTCGTCAGGATGTCATCCAATTTGCTCGCCACCATCACGCTCTTCACCTCTCGCGCCCCCGCCTTCCGTGTCACCCCGAAGGGCCGCATCGCAACCAACCGAGGGCGGATCCAGGCGCCGGTGCTTCTGCGCGCGACGCTCGGCGCATCGTTCATCGGCGCCGCGGTGTATCTCGGCCATCTGTTGGGCATCATCACCATCGGGTACGCAGCGGAATGGGCGGCCGCCGGAGCCTTCTCCTGGCTGGGCGTCAACGCCGGCCTGGTCTGGGTCGCGATGCGCCGCATCCGGTCGATCCGGTTCGCGGCCGAGCGCCGCAACGCCGTCCGGTTCGCCGTCGACATCCCCGGCGCGGTCGACGGCTCGGTCGCCTCCGTGCAGGACGTGTCGGTCGGTGGGGCCCTGATCGCGACCCGCGAGCCGCTCGTGGAGCGGGAGACGCACCTGCTCAGCTTCGAGCTTGCCGATCGAACAACCTCGCTCTGGGCCCGCATCCGGTCGTCCAGCCGCGCGGCTAGCGGAGAGCACCACTATGCCTTCGAGTTCGAGCCGGGCCAGTACCCGGCCAAGGGGGTGCTGGCGCACGCCGTCTTCGTCGGTCGGTACGCGGTCGCCGGCGTGGAACGGCATGCCTGGAGCGAGCTCCTCCGTCGGGAGATCGGGTCGCTCTCGTACCGATTCCAGTCGCGGGCGCGGATCGAAGCCGAAGGTCCGGTGGTGCCCGTTCCCGGCTAGTGTCGCGCGCCGCAATACTGCTGTGTGTTCCCCGATTGCGCTCGAATCGCTGCACTCGGTTAGATCGCTTCACAGGATGTCGGCGTAAATGCGTATATACGCCGACGCGGAAGCGTCGAGACCATTGCGGCGCGCGACACTAGATGTCCCCGGGGCCTGCCGAGACCGGCGCCAAGTGGACCACGACCGGAACCAGGCCCTGCGCGAGGGGAAGGTCGCTGATCAGACGCCACGCCGCATGTGACAGGTTTGCCACCCGCTGGTCTGCACTGCCGACGTAGCACGGGCACGAGTCCACCACCGGCAGGCTCGCGCAGCGATCGGCGCACACCAGCACCGAGGTCGGTTCGCCGTCCGGGATGGCGCCGCCGAGTTCGGTCGGTAGGGCGACGGTGGGCTGCCCCTCCCAGCCGATGCTCTCGCCGTAGCTGGATGCGATGCCGGTCGCCGTGCCGTCGATGGCGACCAGCGGGGGAGCCGCCGGCGAGCGGGGAGCTGCTCCGGGGGCGCTCGAATTGCCGGCGCCGCGCAGCAGGCTGGCGCCGGGATTGCCCGCGAACGCGTACCAGTAATCCACCTTGCCCTCGAAGTACGCCGAGCGGTGCAGCCACGTCTCCGAGCCAGCGACCAAGCCGTGCGGGACGCGGGTGAGCCCATCGGCCACGAAGCGAGGCTCGGATGCGAACACCTCGCCATACGGCAGCTCCGGGCGGTCGAGGAGCGTGCCGACCAGGTGAGCAGCCCCCTCGTAGAAGTCGGTCGCGAAGTAGGCGCTCGCGGCAAGTTCGGCCAGGGGTCCGCGCGAGTAGGCGGCCACCCGGTTGGCGGCGGTCGCCTCATCCGCCGGCGTGTCGAAGCCCTCGGAGGCACCGGGGGCGTAGCACGCGTTGGAGTAGATCATGACCCAGCCGGGAGCCGGCCTGGCGTGTGCCGTGATCCAGGCCTCGCCGTAGTAGGCCAGCGTGCCGTCGGCCCACGAGTCGGCGTGGGTGCCGACCGCATTCGGCCCGTTCAGCCCCCAGCCGTTCGTGGTGGCGGCGTTCGGGGTGGCGGAGTACGGGTTCGGGGTGCCGATACCGTGTCCGAGATAGACCACGATGTTGGCACCATCCACGGCGGCCAGGACCTGCTCGGCACCGGCGTTCGGGGAATATGCGCGCGCCACCATGGCGCCACGGGTCTCGGCCGCCATGGCTGCCGCCTCGGCCAGGCCGAGGTAGACGGGCGTCAACTCCTCGCCGACGGGACCGACGATGATCGCCACCCGAACCGGCGTCGCGGCGGCCGCGGGCGCGGCGACGCCAAGACTGGCAACAAGAATGGCCAGGGCACTGACGATGACCAGGACCGGACGCACGCTCCCCCCCGTGGGCACAAGGGTCTGATAGCTCGGAAACGCTCCGGTGCGGAATATCGCACCAAAGTGGCCGTGCCGGCAAGTGGTGAAGGGCGCTGCCTCAGGCGCCTGCCGCGGTCACCGATGCGTCGGCGCTGGCGGCGTTCGATTGGAGGGCCTCGAAGATGACCTCGGCCCACGCGTCGTACCCCACCACCGATGGGTGGAACCTGTCGCTGGAGAGCACATCCTGGCGTCCCTCGACCAGGCGCCCGACGTTGGATTGCAGATCTGCGTAGGCCACACCGACCTGCGCTGCTTCGGCACGGCTGATCGGTCGCAGCAGCCGCGCGTACTGGTCCGCGAGGAAGATCAGCGGCTCGAGCCCGGGCAGCGCCCCGCGGAATGCGGGAATTCCGGCCAGCACGACCCGGGCGGTGGGTGCCGCGTGACGGACGCCGGCGAGGGTCGTCCGGAGGTCTGCGCGGAAACGTCCCCGCGGCGTGTTGTGCGTGGCGTCATTTGCGCCGATCACCACTGCCACGTAGTCGGCGCCCGGCAGGAACGGCTCGGTCTCGGAGGCGCGCAGCGGCTCGAGGGCCCTCGGGAGCTGCGAACGGACGAGGTCGGCCACCCGTGCACCGGCCCAGCCGTAGCTCACGACATGGACGTCGCGCGACTCCGCGTCGGCGATGCGCTGGGCGATGAGGTAGGGGAGCGCGTGCTCGGGATGATCAACCCCCACCCCGACCGTGGTCGAGTCACCAAGGACCGCGAGCCGCAGCCGGGGCGTGCGCGGGGCGCCGTGCCGCGGGTGAACGACATGGTTGATCCAGAATCCGGGCCAGCCGGGCAGAAAGTCCATGCGCCGCATGCGCATGAGCTGCACGGCCACGATCCCGGCGAAGGCGCCCGCCATCGCGCCGATGACCCGAGCGATCGAGATGAGCCACCCATCCATGCCGATCACGGTAGCGCGGGCGCCGTCTCGACGCGAATCGGGCGGGCTCCGCCTTCGGGGGCAGGTCGCTCGAGGTGCCGGTACGCCCTCGGTAGGGAGGCGCCACCGGCTCAGGTGGTCGCCATTCCGCGTACTCGGGGCACGGGGTTATCGACGCCCTGCGCGCGGTAACGGGCGATAACCTCGCGAGCCAGTGACCGACGGCTGCGACCGTTGCTGAAGCAATCGTCGTAGCCCGGAAGGCCGATGTCGATGGCGGTGCCCTGGAGGAGCGATTTCACCTTGGTGGGTGACAGCTTCACGTCACCGTCGGAGCCCAGCCTGCCGTGCTGGCTGGCGATGAGAGCGGCGACCCCCGCCGCGTGCGGCGAGGCCATGCTCGTCCCCTTGATGCATCCGTAGGCGCCGGCCGGGAGCGTCGAGAGAATCGTCGTCGTGCAGTCGGCGGTCGTCCCGTTGCCACCCGGGGCGGCGACAACGGTCATGCCGGAGCCGGAGTTCGTTAGCCGGCCTTCTCGGAGTGACGGCCGAGCGCCATCGTCCCGACGACGCCCTGCGTCTCGGCCGGCACGACCTCGCACCCGTTGCTGACCGGCTGGCCGGTGTCATCCACCGGATGCGCCAGATCCATGATCCGAGTTGCCGAGCGCGGCGACCGGCGCCACACCCTGGCTGCGGGCGTACTGGATGGCACGCTCCACCGCATGGCGGAACGCGCGCTGCGTCGCGTCCGTACGGCACCAGCTGGCGGCGTCTCACCGACTCCATTCATCGACGGCATTGACGCCTCGATCGCCGCAATCCCGCTACGCTTGGCGGCGTGGATGAGGAACCGATCAAGCCCGGCGCACGCGTCGTCGGCACGGCGAACGTTCGCATCGGCACGGTGGACGCGGTCTTCGCCGACTACCTGCTGGTGCGGACGGCCGCCCTGATGCCGATCGATCTGTACGTCCCTCGTCCGGAGGTGACCGTCGCGCCGGACGGCCTGCTGGTGGACGGCTCACGCAGTCAGGCATACGAGCGATGGCACCGGCCCCTCAAGCGTGCGCCGCATGACTGAACCCGCCTTCGCTCCCGAAACGCTCGCGCGCCTGCGGAACGAGCTGGAGGTGCGGATCGAGACTTTCAACGCGGAAGGAAACGTGCAACGCACGATCATCTGGGTCGTGGTCGACGCCTCTGAGCGGGTCCTGATTCGCTCTTACCGCGGGGCCGGGCACGCTGGTACCGCGAAGCGGTTGCCGCCGGCAGGGCGAACCTCGTGATGGCCGGCACGTCGATCGCCGTTCGGCTCGGGCCTGCCACCGACCCCGATCGCGTGGCCGCGTGCAGCGCCGAGCTCAAACGCAAGTACGCCGGCGATCCGGCGACGCCGGCCATGGTGCGCGAGGAGGTTCTCGAAACGACGCTCGAGCTGCATCCCGCGTGAGCGCCCGCGTATCGGTCTTGCAGTACCCTTGGACCGTCATGAACGACGCCGATACGATCCAGCCACTGAACGGACGTCCGCCGTATGCCGCCGGCGACGCCGACGCTTTCTATGCGCATGTCGGTGCGGGCGGCAAGGTGGAGGCCGGCGATTGGCTCCCCGACGAGTACCGGGCAGCGGTGCTCAAGTTCGTCGAGATGCACGCCAACTCGGAGCTCATGGGGGTGCTGCCAGAGCGCGATTGGATCATGCGAGCGCCAAACCTGCGCCGCAAGCTGGCGCTGACGAGCAAGATCCAGGACGAGGTCGGGCACGCGCAGCTGCTCTATCGGGTCGCGGAGGATCTCGGCAAGCCGCGCTTCGAGATGCTGGCCGACCTGCTGGCCGGCAAGACGAAGTTCCACAACGTCTTCCACTACCCGACGCGTTCGTGGGCGGACGTGGGAATCATCGCCTGGCTGGTGGACGCGGCAGCGATCGTCAGCCAGCAGGCCCTGCGTGATTCCTCTTACGCGCCCTACGCGCGCACGATGAAAAAGATCTGCTGGGAGGAGTCCGTCCACATCATGCACGGGCGCGATGTCGTGCTGACGCTGATGAACGGCACCGAGCAGCAGCGCGCCATGGTCCAGGAGGCGCTCGACCGATGGTGGGGTCCGCTCATGCAGATGCACGGTCCGCCGACCGACCCGGCCAAGGACAAGGACCTGCACTGGGGCATCAAGGCCAAGAACAACGAGCAGCTGCGGCAGGAATTCCTGTCGATCTACGTGCCGCGCATCCGTGAGCTGGGCTTGCAGATCCCCGACCCGAATCTGCTGTACGACGAAGCCGCCGGGCGCTGGCAGTACACCGAGCCGGACTGGGCGGAGCTCAAGTCGGTGGTCACCGGTCACGGACCCGCGTCGCAGGAGCGGCTCGAGTTCCGCCGCGTCAACTACGCGGAGACGCAATGGGTCCGCGACGCCCTCCTGGGAGCGGCGACGGCCGCCGCCTGAGGCGGTGACCACGTGACGGAACGCATCTGGGAGGTCTTCCGCCAGGAGGACGAGGGTGATCCGATGGTGCACGCCGGCAACGTAAACGCGCCGGACGAGGAGCTCGCGATGCACTACGCCCGAGAGTTCTACGGCCGGCGTGGCGAGTCGCACCGTCTCTGGATCGTGGCACGCGACCGGATCACGGAGCTCGACGACCCGGATCTCCTGAAGCCGCCCTTCGATCGGTCGCACAAGAAGCCGGGGGGCTACCTCATCAAGCACAAGCTGGATGCGGCCAGGGCCCGCGCCGGTGGAGACCCCAAATGACTCCGGTGGACGCAACTTCGCCAGGTACCGATCGCGGCGGTGCCCGGCCGCGCCGAATGGGGCGACTTCGCCAAACGTCCCTCTGGCATCGCTCCCACTGGTATCCGACGAGGTCGGTGCTGATTGGCCCGCCTCGCGCCCATGGGGCCGGTGGATGACCGGACCGCAGGCGGACGGGACCGGCCAGGTCATGCGCGAGCTCGACGTCGCCGCCCGCGACGCCCTTGCCGAGCTACTGCTCAGTGTTGCGGATGACGAGTTCGTGATCGGCTCGTGGGACTCGGAATGGACCGGGATCGCGCCGATGCTCGAGGAGGACGTGGCGACGAGCTCGATCGCCCAGGACGAGATCGGCCACGCCCGTGCCATCTACGAGCTGCTCGCCACCCTCACCGGCGACGATGCGGACCGCATCGCCTACGGTCGCGAGGCCGATGCCTACCGCCACGCGGCGCTGCTCAATCATCGACGTGGCGACTGGGCCTTCAGCGTCGCCAGGCGTTGGCTCTACGAGACCGCCGATGCGGTCCGGCTGGCGGCCCTCGCCACCAGCACGTGCGAGCCGCTCGCGGTGCTGGCCGGCAAGATGCGGCGCGAGGAGACCTATCACCGCATGCATGCCGATGCCTGGCTGAGCCGCCTTGCCGGTGGCGACCACGACGTTCGTCAGCGGCTCGCGGAGGCGCTGGGCCGGCTCTGGCCCGACGCACAGCAGGTGTTCGCGCCGCTCGGCGGTGAGGAGACCCTCATGCGGGCAGGCATCCTTCCGCAACGGATGTCCGCGCTGCACGCCGAGTGGCTGGGCGTAGTCCGTCCGGTACTCGAGCCGATCGTCGGCGCGCTGCCCGATGCCGCTCCATCTCCCGACGGCCGGGCCACCAGGACCGATGACTTCGGCTGGCTGCACGGCGAGCTCACGATGGTCGGGGCCGCCGACCGGGAGGCCCGGTGGTGACCCAGGCAGGCGACCTCCGCGCGGCGCCGATCTGGGCTGAGCTGGCGCGCATCTCCGATCCCGAGATCCCGGCCATCAGCCTGGTCGACCTCGGCGTGATCGGCTCCGTGTCGGTCCGTGAGGGGCTGGCTCGAATCGAGCTTCTGCCCACCTTCATCGGCTGCCCCGCCGTGGAGGTCATGCGGCAGCGGATCGAGGAACGGGTCGGCGCGCTGGAGCTGGTGGATGCGGTCGACGTCGCCGTGACCTTCCGCCCCCCGTGGACGAGCGAGCGGATCACGCCCGCCGGCCGCGAGCGGCTTCGCCTCTCCGGATTCGCGCCCCCACCGGTGGGTCCTGCCATCCCGGAGGCCGCTTCGGGGCTGGACGAGCTGGCGGTGCTGCCGATCGCCGAATGCCCGTACTGCGGCTCGCGCAACACCGCGCTCGAGAACCCGTTCGGCCCCACCCTCTGCCGCGCCATCTACCACTGCGCCGACTGCCGTCAGCCGTTCGAGCAGATGAAGCGCGTCTGAGGGGGATGTCGATCCGGCCAGTCACGGTTCGTCGCAGGCGCGAACCCACCCACCAGCACGTGATCGAGGTACGCCCGATCGTCGAGCGGTAGCGGTGGATTGCGACTTGCACAGAGAGTGGCATGGAACGAACACCCGATCTCCAGGGGCCCGGGCAGGGCCCGCACGATCGACCGGACCGCGATGCCGGGGACCCGATCGGTGACGACGCCTATCCCGGCGGGAGCGGCGTGACGCCACCGACGGGCGACATGGACGATCCGGTCCCCGAGACCGGCATGCCGGGCGGCCCGCCACCGCACCCATCGGACGACGACCCGCGGACCTGACGCCCGGCATGCGCTACCCTTCGGCGCATGTCCATCGACGCTGACGAGACGCATGCGGACGCGCGCGCCGCACTCGACTCGGGCACGCAGGATCGGTTATCCGCCATGCGCCACAGCGCCGCGCACATGCTGGCGGCGGCGGTCGTCGAGCTCTTTCCGGAGGCGAGGCTGGGCATCGGCCCGGCGATCAAGGATGGCTTCTACTACGACTTCGACTTGCCGCGCCCGCTGACCCCCGCCGATCTCGAGCAGATCGAGGGCAAGATGCGCGAGCAGCAGTCTGCGGATTTGGCATTCGAGCGCTCGGAGGCGTCGCGCGCCGATGCGGTGGCTCGTCTCGAGCGCGAGGGCCAGCCCTTCAAGGTCGAGATCGTCAACGACCTGCCCGCTTCGGACGGCGAGACAGTCTCCTTCTATCGCCACGGCAACTTCGAGGACCTGTGCCGCGGCGGTCACATCGACTCCACGAAGGAGCTGGGCGCGTTCAAGCTGCTGAACACCGCGGGCGCGTACTGGCGGGGGGACGAGACGCGCCCGATGCTGCAGCGCATCTACGGCACCGCCTGGGACAGCCAGGAGGAGCTCGATCAGCATCTCTGGCGTCTCGAGGAGGCGAAGAAGCGCGACCACCGCAAGCTGGGCCGCGAGCTGGACCTCTTCACCTTCCATCCCGAGTCGCCGGCCGCGCCGTTCCTCCATCCCCGCGGCATGGCGCTGTGGCGCGCCCTGGAGTCATGGTCGCGCGACGTGCGTCGCGAGGCGGGCTTCGATGAGGTCCGCACACCGAGCCTGGTCCGCAAGGAGCTCTGGGAGACATCGGGGCACTGGGGCAACTACCAGGACAACATGTTCGTGCTCGACGACTACGACCATGTCTCCGGCCTGAAGCCGATGAACTGCCCGGAAGAGATCCTCATCTACAAGACGCGGTCGCATTCGTACCGCGAGCTGCCGATGCGCTTCGCCGATTACTCGACCCTCTTCCGCAAGGAGCGCACCGGGGTGCTGGCCGGCATGTTTCGCGTCCGCCAGCTGACCCAGGACGACTCCCATGTCTTCTGCCGGGACGACCAGGTCGACGACGAGCTGAGACTGGCCCTCTCGCTGGTCCGCAGGCAGTACGCGCCATTCGGCTTCGAGCCGCGGGCGAAGCTTGCCACCCGTCCCGAGAAGCGACTTGGCTCCGATGAGTTCTGGGAACGCGCCGAGGGACGGCTTCGTGAGCGCCTCGACGAGGATGGCATGGCCTACGCCCTCGATGAGGGCGGTGGGGCGTTCTATGCGCCGAAGATCGACATCTTCATCGAGGATGCACTGGGTCGCGAGTGGCAGATGGCCACCATCCAGGCCGATTACCAGCTGCCGCAGCGCTTCGACCTCGAGTACCGATCCGCCGATGGCGGCTTCGAGCGCCCGGTCGTCATCCACTACGCCATCTACGGGTCCTTCGAGCGCTTCATCGGCATCATCACCGAGCACTACACCGGGGCCTTTCCGTTCTGGCTGGCGCCGGTGCAGGTGATGATCGTGCCGATCGCCGACCGGCATCTCGACTACGCCGAATCGGTCCGGGCCGCACTGGCGACTGCCGGGCTGCGCGCCGATATCGACGATCGGTCGGAACGCATGCAGCTCAAGCTGCGCGACGCACAGGAGCAGAAGGTGCCGGTCATGGTGGTGGTCGGGGATCGAGATGCGGAGGCAGGAGCCGTTTCACCGCGCCTGCGCTCGCGGTCGAAGGGCGAGGCGAGCGTCGCTCTCGATGCCTTCGTCGCCGACCTGCGCACGCGCGACGCGTCGCGCGAGCTGTGGCCAGTCGCGGCTGAGGGCGAGTGAGCCTGGTCCCCTCATCCGCGAACCTGGTTGACGCTATGCAGACGGATCTACGACCGGTCGAGACATAGGCGATGAGGAAGATGCGCGGCGTCGGCCAGCTGGCGCTCCTCTCCACCAATCCGACGCGCGTTGCCGAGTTCTACGAAGCGGCCTTCGGCTTTCGGCGCATCGCGTCCGCCGAGGGCGCGGTCGATCTCGAGTCCGGCGGCTTCGAGCTGAGCTTCCGGCAGGGCGAGAAGCCGACGCGCGACGGGCTCCAGATCGGGTTCAAGGTGGACACCGCCTCGGAGGTGGACGCCTGGGCGCAGGAGCTAGCCCGGCGTGGCTTCGCGCTCATCGCGCCGCCGTCGGGTGACCGCTGGGAGGGGAGCCGCAGCTTCCGCGTCGCGGATCCGGACGGTCGCCAGGTCGCGATCTTCTACGACTATCCGCGTTGACCGCTCCTCGATTTCGGTGTATCATCCGCCGGCATTTCGCGTACGTTGCAGGGCCACCCGTCCGTGAGCGGTGAGGTGGCCTTGTTGTTGAAGGAGAGCACGGAAGCTGGCAAGGGACCTCCGCATCAATGAGCTGATTCGCATCCGAGAGGTGCGGGTCATCGACGATGAGG
Organism: Candidatus Limnocylindria bacterium; assembly: GCA_046261895.1. Taxonomy (GTDB): domain Bacteria; phylum Chloroflexota; class Limnocylindria; order QHBO01; family QHBO01; genus JACDBZ01. Next base: position 21,998 of record JBHENV010000116.1, on the reverse strand, counting down.
GTGAGCAGCTGGGTGTCATGCCCACCGCAGAGGCGCTCGCACTCGCACAGGAGAAGGGGCTCGACCTCGTGGAGGTGGCGCCCACCGCGGTCCCGCCGGTCTGCCGCATCCTCGACTACGGCCAATACAAGTACGAGCTGCAGAAGCGCGAGCGCGAACAGAAGAAGAAGCAGAAGTCGCAGACCTTCAAGGAGGTTCGCCTGGCCGTCAAGATCGACGTCCATGACCTCAAGACGAAGGCACGACGAGCGGCCGAATTCCTCGACAAGGGGGATCGGGTCAAGGTCACGGTCCGCTTTCGCGGGCGCGAGATCAGCCACTCCAATCTCGGACGGGATCTGCTGATGCGGACTGCCGAGGTGCTGTCAGAGCACGGGACCATCGAGCGGCAGCCTCTGCTCGAGGGTCGCAGCATGTACATCGTCTTGGCGCCGGTCGAGAAGCGAGCGGAAAAGAAGAGCGAGAACGGCGAGGCGGGCAGCTCCGCGGATGCCGGCGACACCATCGGTGACGCGATCGCCGCCAAGAGCCCGGTTCCGCAGCGCGAGCCGGCCGCTCCGGCGTCGAGCGAGGCACCGGCACATCAGGGATCGTAACCACATGCCGAAGATGAAGACCCACAAGGGAACGGCCAAGCGCTATCGGAAGACAGGATCCGGCAAGTGGGTCCGTCCGAAGGCCTGGCGTGGCCACCACCTCGAGATCAAATCGAGCCGCCGGACGCGGCGCTATGACGGCGTTGCCTTGGTCCCCAAGACCCACACCGCGCAGCTCGAGCGCCTCATGCCGTACGCGGGCAAGGGTACGTAGCCGATGAGCCGAGTGAAGCGCGGCGTTGCCGCGCACAGGCGTCACAAGCGGTTGCTCGACCGGGCGGAAGGCCGCCGTGGCACGCGCTCGACACTCGTGCGCCCGGCACGCGAGGCGCTCATCCATGCCCTCGTCTACGCCTATCGCGATCGCCGCAACCGCAAGCGCGACATGCGACGCCTGTGGATCGAGCGCATCAACGCCGCGGCTCGACTGCAGGGCGTGCCGTATGGCAGGTTCATCGCCGGGCTGAAGGCCGCCGGCGTCGAGGTCGACCGGAAGATCCTGGCCGACATGGCCGTCCGCGAGCCGGCCGCCTTCGCGGCCATGGTGCAGACCGCGAAAGCCTCCTTTACCAGCTGACCGGCGACACCCGTCGCCGGTCGCCGCCGACCCTGTCCCGGATTCGGGGCGGGGTCCTTCGTTTTCACCGATGATGGATAACGGACCGATGAGCCACTCTTCAACCCTCGTGACCCACGCGTGCATCAGACATCATTCGTGCAGCGCGACTCCACGACCACATGACATTCTCGCTGCGCGACGGACCGCTGATGGCATCGGGCCACGGCGGTCATGACGATCTCGGACGACCTCGAGCACATCGGCGCGGAGGCCCGGGAAGCCCTGGCAGCGGCTGCTGACGCCGATGCGGTCGATCGGCTCCGACACGAGCTGCTGGGTCGGTCCGGGACGTTGACGGCCCTCCTCCGCCAGCTGGGAACGGTGCCGGCAGGGGAGCGCCCGGCCATCGGCCAGCGCGCAAACGAGGTGAGACGCGAGCTCGAATCCGCCATTGGTGATCGGCTGGAGGAGCTCCGGCGCGGCGACGTGGAACGACGCCTGGCATCGGAGGTGATCGACATGAGCGCGCCGGGACGCCCGGTGCAGGTTGGTCACCTGCACCCGGTGCAAGCGCTCATGCGCGACCTGCGCGAGATCCTCCATGCCTTCGGTTTTGAGGTCTTCGAGGGACCCGAGGTCGAGACGGAGGAGTACAACTTCGAGCTCCTCAACATTCCGCCCGACCATCCCGCCCGGGACCTGTGGGACACGCTCTATGTCGCCGAGCCGGGTAGCGTCGAGGCGGGACGGCCGGAGCCGGCAAGGGACGGCACGATCCTGCGGACGCATACGAGCCCGGTCCAGGTGCGCGCGATGCAGGCGCTCGAAGCGCCGATCCGGGTGCTGACGCCGGGCCGCTGCTTCCGCTACGAGGCGGTGGACGCCAGCCACGCATTCGAATTCTTCCAGGTCGAGGGGCTCGTCATCGACCACGACACGAGCCTGGCGGACCTAAAGGGGATGCTCGAGGAGATCGCTCGCGCCCTCTATGGCCGCGAGGTCCGCACGCGATTCCGCCCCGGCTACTATCCGTTCACCGAGCCGAGCGTCGCGTTCGACATCGGCTGCCTCGTCTGCGGTGGCGCCGGCTGCCCGGCCTGCAAGCGTTCGGGATGGATGACGATCCTCGGCGGCGGGATGGTCCACCCGACGGTGCTGCGCGACGGCGGCTTCGATCCTGCCGTGTTCCAGGGCTACGCATTCGGCATGGGCCCCGACCGGATGACGATGCTCCGTCACGGCATCGGGGACATCCGGCTCTTCTTCAGTGCGGACGCCCGGTTCGCGACCCAGTTCGCGGAGGGCCGCTGAGGTGCGCGTCCCCCTCTCCTGGCTGCGCGAGTACGTCGCGGTCGATCTGGCGCCGCGCGACCTTGCCGACGAGCTGACGATGCGGGGCATGGAGGTCAGCAGCATCGAGACGGTCGGAACCGACTGGACCGATGTCGTCGTCGGCCGCGTGATGGAGGTGAACCGTCATCCGAACGCCGACACGCTCTGGCTGGCCAGGGTGGACGTGGGCGCGGCCGGCGGTGAGCTGGAGATCGTGTGCGGAGCTCAGAACCTGGAGGTCGGCCAGCTGGTGCCCGCGGCGCTCGTCGGCGCCGTGCTGCCGGGCGATCGGACGATCGAGCGCAGCAAGATCCGCGGCGTCGTCAGCAACGGGATGCTGTGCAGCGCCATCGAGCTCGGATTGGGAACCGATGCCGACGGCATCCATATCCTCGGCCACGGAGACGAGATCGCACTCGGGACGCCATTGGCTGATCGTGTCGGCGAGACGGTGCTCGACGTTGACGTCAAGCCGAACCGCGGCGATGCGCTGTCGATGGTTGGCCTCGCCCGCGAGATCGCCGCCTTCACGGGCGGAGCGCTGACGCTGCCGCCCGCCACCGTGCCCGAGGCAGACGAGCCGACGGACGGCCACGTCTCGGTCCGCATCGAGGCGCCCGAGCTGAATCCGCGCTTCGCTGCGCGCTGGTTGGGTGGCGTGAGCAACGGACCGTCGCCCGCATGGATGCAGCAGCGCCTGCTGGCCGTCGGGGTGCGGCCGATCAGCGCCGTCGTGGACGTCACCAACTACGTGATGCACGAGCTGGGACAGCCGATGCATGCCTATGACGCCGGCGCGGTTCCGGCGGGCCGGATCGTCGTTCGCCGTGCCCATCCAGGCGAGCGGCTGACCACGATCGATCACGTCGAGCGGCTCCTGGACGAGCGCATGCTGGTGATCGCCGATCGGGAGGGCGCGATCGGCCTGGCCGGCATCATGGGCGGTGCCTCCACCGAGGTCGGCGTCGAGACGACCAACGTCATCCTCGAGTCGGCCATCTTCCATGGCCCCACGGTGCGCAACACGGCTCGGCGGCTCGGATTGCGGTCGGAGGCCAGCATGCGCCACGAGAAGGGGATCGGCAGCGACCTGCCTCGGTTCGCTCTCGATCGGGCGGCCGGGCTCATCTCGGAGCTCACCGGTGCGCGAGCCGGCCGGGGCATCGTCGACAACGACCCGGAGCCGCCGGAGCGCGCCCGGGTCAGCATGAGCGTCGACCGCGTCTCGCGCCTGCTCGGCATCGACCTGACTGCGCAGCGGGTGGTCGAGCTCCTCCGGCCGCTCGGGTTCGAGGTGGGCGGCGGTCCCGACGAGTTTGTTGCTGTCGTGCCACCGCACCGGCTCGACGTGACCTCAGACGCGGATCTCGCCGAGGAGATCGGGCGTGCGCATGGTTACGAGCGGATTGCCGGCCGGTTGCCGAGCGCCGCGGTGGCACCCTATCGCCCCGATCCCAGCGAGCCACGCCACCGGGTGCGCCGCATCCTGGCCGGGCTCGGCCTGGACGAGATGGTGAGCCATGCGCTCATCGGACGCGCCGACCTGGAACGCACGGGCCACGACGCCGACGGCCCGGAGCTGATTCGGCTCTACAACCCGCTCAGCGAGGACCACGCCATCCTGCGGCCCACCCTCGGCCCCTCCCTCCTGAACGGAGTCGCCGAAAACGTCCGCTGGCGTCACCCCGACGTTCGGCTCTTCGACGTCGGCAAGGTGTACTGGCATCACGCCGGCCCGCCGACCGAGGGCGAGCGGCGCGCGGAGTCGGCCGGCACCGGCCGCTACGAGTCGTGGGAGGTCGGACTGATCATGGCCGGCGGTGGCGCGGCCGGCTTTCCGGGTGATCCCCAGCGGGAGGTGGACCTGGCCGACCTGAAGGGCATCGTCGATGCGCTCCATGACGCCCTGGGCGCCGCAAGGCCGAGCTACCGCGCGGAGGAAGCGGAGGGGCGCCATCCGCACCGCCACCCCGGACGATCAGGCCTCGTCTGCGATGCCTCGGGCCGAGCGTACGGGTCGCTCGGCGAGATCCACCCACTGGTCGTGAAGGCATGGGGCCTCTCGGGGCGGCCGATCGATGCCTCGATCGACCTCGCGCGGCTGCTGGCCCTCGTCCCGAGCGATCGCCGGGTACGCCCGGTCGTCGACGCGCAGCCGATCGACCGCGACCTCGCGGTGATCCTGGACGAGACGACGCCGGTTGGCGAGCTCCTGCGCGTGGCACGCGCGAGCGCGGGGCCGGCGCTCCGCGAGCTCCGCCTGTTCGACGTGTACCGCGGTCCTCAGATCGGGCCGGACCGAGTCAGCTACGCGCTGGCGCTGCGCTTCCAGCCGGCGGAGAGCGGTGACGTCAAGAGCGTCGAGAAGGCGCTCAACAAGGTCCGGGGCTCACTTCGGCACCACCTGGGCGCCGAGCTTCGATAGGAGTATCGGTGCCTTGTCGCCCGTCGCGGGCGGCTGGTACCCTTGCGGCCGCCCGAGCCGGAATCGTCCGCGCTCGGCGTCAACGGCGTACGGAGGAGAGGCAAGCGTGGAGGTGCTCGCGCGGCTGAGCTGGTTCGACCTGGTGATCATCGGCATCCTGGCGGCGGGCGTCTTTGCCGGCTTCACCCATGGCATGATCCGATACGTCCTGAACGCGCTTGCCGTGATCGTCGCGTTCATCCTGGCTGCGCAGCTGAAGGGCCCCGTCGTCGACCTGTTCGGCTTCTGGCGCGCATTCACGTTGGAGGGCCGGGAGCTTCTCGTCTTCGTCCTCCTCTTCTTCGGCTTCGTGATCGCCGGCTTCTTCGCGATTCGCGCGCTCTACCACCGAACGCGGCTGCCGATCCTTCGCCAGCTCGACGAGATCGGCGGCGCAATCTTCGGACTCATCTTCGCCGCGCTGGTGCTGACCTTCCAGCTTCTCGTCTTCGACAGCTTCTTCCGCGCCGGGGGCGAGACCGGCGGCTGGGTGGCGGCGTGGTACGAGATCCTCAATGACTCGCTCATCATCCAGTTCTTCCGAGAGACCCTGATTCCCACCGCCGGCTTCCTGGCTCGTCCCTTCGTCCCGGAGGAGATCGCCGACCTCCTCGTCCCGTGATCTCCGGCACCACCGAGTCTGCCACCCTGTCGCGGGCATGGTTCGACCGGCCGTCGCTCGACCTGGCCCGCGACCTGATCGGAGCGCGCCTGGTGCACCGTGCGCCGGAAGGAACGGTCGGCGGGCGGATCGTCGAGGTGGAGGCCTACGCCGGCCCCGAGGACCTGGCGGCGCACTCGTCACGTGGCCCGACCGCCCGAAACACGGTCATGTTCGGACGCCCCGGTCATCTGTACGTCTACCTCGTCTATGGCCTCCACCACTGCCTGAACGTGGTGGCCGGGCCGGGCGGCAAGCCGGAGGCGGTCCTCGTCCGTGCGGTCCAGATCGACGAGGGGATGGATGTTGCCCGGACGAGGCGCGGCGCCCGGCCGAGCGACACGCGCCTGGCGTCCGGGCCCGGGAACGTCGGGCGCGCGCTGGGCGTCGATCGCACGCTGAACGGGATCGACCTGGTGCCCGGTGACAGGATGCTGGTCGAGCCTCGTTCCGGTCCGGCCCCATCGATCGCGATGGGGCCGCGCATCGGCGTCGACTATGCGGGACCCTGGGCGGCACGCTCCATGCGCTTCTGGATCAGCGATGACCCGCACGTCTCCCGCCGCTGACCGCGCGCCCATCGCGGCCGACGAGGGAACCCTGAGAGCGCTCGAGTTCGCCGCCATCGTCGATCAGCTGGCCGAGCTGACCTCGTTCGAGCCATCCCGCGATCTCGCCCTGGCAATGCAGCCCAGTCCCGATCCGTCCCTCGTCCGCCTGCTGCAGGACCAGACCGACGAGGCAGGGCAGCTGCTCGACGAGCAGGCCCAGGCCAGCATCGGTGGCGCGCGCGACATCCGCGGCTCGCTCCAGCGAGCGGCGCGCGGTGGCCGTCTGACGCCGGGCGAGCTGCTCGAGATCGCCGACACGCTCGAGGCCACCACTCGCTTCCGGGACCGCCTGGTCGGCTGGCGGGAACCTCACCTCGCCGGCCTGCGCGACGAGCTGGATCCCGCGCCGGAGCTCGCGCAGCGGATCGGCCGAAGCGTGGACGAGAGTGGCGAGATCCTGGACTCCGCCTCGTCCGACCTGGCGGCCATCCGCAGGCGACTGAGGACGTCGCAGGACCGGGTGCGCGAGCGGCTGAACACGATGCTGCGTTCCACGCAGCTGGCCGGGCTCATCGGCGAGCCGATCGTCACCGTCCGCTCTGGCCGCTACGTGATCCCGATCCGCGCGGAGGCCAAGGGGCGCGTCAAGGGAATCGTCCACGACCAGAGCGCGTCCGGCGCGACGCTGTTCATCGAGCCGTTGACGGTGGTGGAGCTCAACAACGCCTGGACCGAGGCGACGCTTGGCGAGAAGCGGGAAGAGGAGCGTATCCTCGACGAACTGTCGGCCTCCGTCGAAGAGCGCAGCGAGTCGTTGCGCGACAGCCTGGCGGCGTTGGCCGGCGCCGACCTCTGGATGGCTCGTGCGCGTCTCGGCACGCGCATGGGCGGCGTGCGCCCGACGCTCGCGGAGGACGCGGCGGAGTTGCTGTCGGCGCGCCATCCGTTGCTGGGCGGTGGAGCGGTGCCGATCGACCTGCGGCTCGGCGACCGCTTCGGCTACCGCGCGCTCGTGGTTACCGGTCCGAACACCGGCGGCAAGACCGTTTCCCTGAAGACGCTGGGGCTGCTCGCCCTCATGCACCAGGCCGGACTCCGCGTGCCGGCGTCGGACGGTGCGCGACTGCCGATCTTCCGACGCGTCATGGCCGATATCGGCGACGAGCAGAGCATCGCCCAGTCGCTCTCCACGTTCTCGAGCCACCTGCGCAACGTGGTGCGATTCGTCGAGGCCGCAGGCCCGGCCACGTTGGTCCTGCTCGACGAGGTCGGCGCCGGTACCGATCCGACCGAGGGCTCGGCCCTGGCCATGGCGATCGTCACCACGCTGCTCGATGCCGGGGCGATGGTGGCGGCAACCACCCACTACTCGGAGCTGAAGGCGTTCGCGAGCGAGCACGCGTCGGTGACGAACGCATCGGTCGAGTTCGACGTATCCACCCTGCGGCCGACCTATCGGCTCTCGATCGGACTGCCGGGCAAGAGCCAGGCGTTCGCCATCGCGGAGCGCCTTGGCCTGCCGACAGAGATTCTGGCCGATGCCCGCGACCGCATCTCGACCGAGCACGCGAGCATGGAGGAGACGCTGGCGGCGATCGCCCGCGCACAGGAGGCCCAGCAGGCTGCGCTCGACGCCGCTGTTGCCGAGCGCGCGGCGGCCGCCAAGGAGCGGGAGCGAGCCCGGTCAGGCGTTGCTCGCGCCCGGCGTGAGGCGGGGGAGCTGCTGGCCGACACGCGACGCGCGACCGACGACATGCTCGCGCGCGCCGAGCGCGAGGTGGCCGACGTCCGCCGCGAGCTGACGCGCCAGCGGAACCTCGGAGCCGGGAGGGCCCCGCGTGGCACCGAGGCCTTCGAGGACCTGACGAAGCGCGCCCGACGGGTGCGGAGCGAGACGGCCGAGGCGCCGGCGGTCACCGAGCCCGAGGACGACGAGGTCAACAAGGGGACTCCCCAGCCCCGCGTCGGGTTGTGGGCCCGCTCGCGGACCCTGGGCAGCACCGGACGGATCCTGGAGATCAGCGGTCGCACCGGACGCGTGACGCTCGAGACGGACGGAGCGAGGCTCGTCATCCCGGCCGACGATGTCGACGTGGTGCCAGAGCCGATCAGCGGACCGACACCGCGCGACCTCGCGGCGGAGGAGATGCGCCTTCGCGCCGCCGCGCGAGTGTCGCCGACGCTCGACCTGCATGGGGAGCGGGTCGAGGCGGCGCTCGAGCGTCTCCACGCCTATCTCGACGATGCGCTGCTCGCGGGGCTCGACAACGTTGTCATCGTGCACGGCATCGGGACCGGGGCATTGCGCCGTGCCGTGCGCGAGGTGCTGGCCGAGCACCCCCGAGTTCGCGACGTTCGCGGCGGTCGACGCGACGAGGGCGGCGACGGCGCGACGGTCGCCGAGCTCTAGGGCGCCGCTGGCGTCGGGGACGGCGTCGAGCTCGGCGTCGGGGTCGGCGTGGGCGTGGGCGTCGGGGCGGGGCTGGGTGTCGGCGAGGAGGTCGGGCTCGGTGTCGGGCTGGGAGATGGCGTCGGGCTCGGTGTCGGCGTGGGCGAGGAGGTCGGAATCTCACCGGGCGTGCACTCCTCGGCGGGGGCGAGGGGCGCGTCGATCGGTCCGGGGTACGGCGATCGAACAGTCGAGTTCAGTTCTCGCTCGATCCCGCGCCACCTCTCGATCCAGGCGGCATTCGCCTCCTCCCACGTCGGGCGGTCTTCCTCCCAGCCGTTGAGGTCGAGATAGAGCCGTTCCTGGGGCTCGCGTGGCGGCGGATCGGCCGATGGATCCGGTGAGCCGGAGGGCGCCACCGTGGCGAAGTCGCCGCAACCCTCCTGCCAGATCCTGCCGGTCTCGACCTCGATGCGCAGCTCCCGATGCGTCGTATCCTCCTGCGTCGGTTGCCGATCCGCACGGAAGACCTCCGTCACGGTCGTTTCGGTCAGCTCGTTCGGCAGCATGCCGCTGATCGCGTCGACGGTGACCTCGGCGATCCCATCCGGGCGCTCGAAGTCATGGACCGGCAGGTCGTTGAGCGCCGCCACCTCGGCCATGTAGTCGTGCCAGACGAAGGTCGGTCCATCGGCCGCGAAGACGTCCTCGATCTGCGAGAAGTCGCTGTTGCCGACCCAGACCCCGGTCACGATGGCGCCGTCGGTGACCTCCGGATTTGGATCGGGAGCAAGGTAGCCGACCGCCTGGAGGTCGCGGAAGTCGTTGGTGGTGCCGGTCTTCAGCGTTGCCGGACGGCGGCCGGCATCGGTCTGGAGCTGGAAGCGTGGCCCCCACAGCGGATTGGTGGCGGGATCGGTGTTGTCCGCCAGGATGTCGGTGACGAGGTGCGCCGATGCGGCCGAGATGATCTGCTCGGGCTCGTCGGCGTCGGTGGCGTGGTCGTAGATCACGGTGCCTGACGAGTCCTCGATGCGCTCGATCAGGTAGGGAGGCTGGAATCGGCCGCCGTTGGCGATCCCCCCGTAGGCTCCCACCAGGTCCAGGAAGTGGACGCCGATGGTGCCGAGCGTGAGGGACGGGACGGCGACCTCCTCCTCCTGCCGCGGATCCCACTCGAGGCCGAGCCGTTCGCCGAGGTTCACGACGTTGTCGGTGCCGATCAGCTGCTGTGCCTTGGTGACCGGGATGTTGAGTGAGTACTTCAGCGCGTCCCGCACGCGAACGGGACCCCGCTCGCGGTTGTCGGCATTCGGGACGCTGTAGCCGTCGACGATGTCGCCCTCGACGTCCATGAACATCGTGGATGGCGTGATCACCCCGGACTCGAAGCCGGCGGCATAGGTGATCGGCTTGAAGGCCGAGCCGGACTGGCGGTACGCCTGGCCGAGCACGTCGAAGTTCGCCTGGTGCTCCGGCGTCGACTCGCCGAAGAAGCTGGCGCTTCCGACGTAGGCCAGCACGGCGCCGGTCCGATAGTTCACGGTCGCGATCGCATCGTTGTTGATGTTGCGTCCCTGGAGCTGGCCGATCCAGGCGAGCGCCCCTTCGCCGTATTTCGCGACGAGCTCGCCCTCGGCCATGCGGTCCATGTCGTAGGCGACCTGGGCCCATTTCTCGGCGGCGGTCTGGTAGCCCTCGTACTCGAGGGTGGTGACGATGCGAAGGCCCCCGGTGTCGAGCAGATCCTCGCCCTCCAGCAGCTCGCCGGCCTCCCGGCGCACGGCATACACGAAGTGCGGCGCCCGAAAGGCATTGTCATCGGGCGCGGTCAGAACGACCTGCTCCGCGATCGCGGCCTCGTACTCAGGCCGGGTGATGAACTCCGACTCCAGCATCTGGTCGAGGACGATGTTGCGAGAGCTGATGGCGCCCGCCGTCTCGGGCACCACGTACGCGACCTCGCCCTCGATTTCCTGCTGGACCGCCTGGGTCGACGGGTCCAGTCGAGACGGTGCCCGCACCAGGCTGGCCAGCAGGGCCGCCTCGCTCACCGTGAGCTGCTGCTCGGGTGCGTCGGAGGTCAGGTCCTTGCCGAAGTAGGCGTTCGCCGCGGCCCAGATGCCATAAGCGTTGTTGCCGTAGTAGACCTGGTTGAGGTACATCTCGATGATCCGCTGCTTGCCATCGGTACCGGGATAGCGGTCGTCGAGACGCAGGGCCAGGATCGCCTCCTTGATCTTGCGCTCGACCTGGCGATCCGAATCGGCCATGAACTCCGCGTCGAACAGGCGCATGCGGACCAGCTGCTGGCAGATGGTCGAGGCGCCCGAGATCGTCGCGCCGGCCTGGAAATTCTGAAGGACGGCTCGAACGATGCTGCGGAAGTCGACGCATGGGTTGGTCCAGAAGGTCTGGTCCTCTGCGGCGACCTGCGCCTCGACCATCAGCTCCGGCATCTGCTCGAAGCTGATCTCACGGCGGTCCTCCACCGCGAACGTCGCCAGCTCGGTGCCGTCGGCGGAGACGACGCTCGATCCCTCGACGAGGTCGAAGGTCTCGATATCGGCCACGTCGGGCAGGTCCCCGGTGAACGAGCCATAGACGCTCAGAATGAGCGCGAACAGGCCGATCGCCGCGAGCCCGAACGCGGCCAGAATGATTCGCGGAAGGGCGGTGGAGCCAGGTGGTCGGCGCCGCTTGACGCTCGCGGACCCACGGCGGGGGGCGGGCCGCCGGCCCGGCGGCGGTGCTCGTCGGGTCATCGGGCGGCAGGGTAGCACGGATGTCCGGTGCGTATACTCATCGCCCGATGGAGACGAATGCCGAGCGCACCACCGTGGTCGATGATCTCGAATGGCGCGGGATGGTCGCGGATCATACCGATCTGGGGGCGCTGCGCTCGGCGATGGCCGCGGGATCGCTCACCTTCTACGGCGGGTTCGATCAGACCGCGCCCAGCCTGCACTTCGGCAACCTCGTGCTCCTGATCACGATGCGTCGCCTGCAACTGGCCGGACATCGGCCGATCGGCCTCGTTGGAGGCGCCACCGGCCTGGTGGGCGATCCGAGCGGCCGCAGCAGCGAGCGCACGCTCAATGATCCGGATGTCATCGCCGGCTGGGTGGAGCGCATCCGCTCGCAGGTGGAGCGCTACCTCTCGTTCGAGGGGACCAACGCGGCCATCATCGTCAACAACCTGGACTGGACGGCACAGATGTCGGCCATCGACTGGCTGCGGGACATCGGCAAGCACTTCAGCGTCAGCCGCATGCTTGCCAAGGAGGCTGTCAGCGCTCGGCTGGAGACGGGTGGCATCAGCTACACCGAGTTCAGCTACCAGGTCATGCAGGCGGTCGACTTCCTCGAGCTGTTTCGGCGGCACGGGTGCACGCTCCAGCTCGGCGGCAGCGACCAGTGGGGCAACCTGACCGCCGGCGTGGATCTGATCCGGCGCGTCGAGGGGTCGGTGGTGCATGCCCTCGCCACGCCCCTCATTACGCGGCCCGATGGGGAGAAGTTCGGCAAGAGCACCGGTTCGACTCTGTTGCTGGATCCCGAGCTCACGTCGCCGTTCGCGTTCTACCAGTGGTTCCTCAATACCGATGACGCCGTCGTCGACACCTACCTGCGCGTCTTCAGCTTCCGCTCGCATGCGGAGATCGAGGCTCTCGAGGCTGAGGCGACCTCACGCCCGGAGGCGCGCGCCGCTCAGCGCGCGCTGGCAGCCGAGGTGACCGAACTGGTCCACGGCGCCGACGCGACGCGCGCGGCCATCGCGGCGTCGGCGGCGTTGTTCGGCGGCGGCAGCCTGCATGGCATCGACCCGGCGACCCTCGAGGCCGCCTTCGCGGACCTCCCGCGCGCGACCCTTGCGAGCCGGAATGGCCTGCCGCCGGTGCTCGACCTGTTCGTCGAGTCCGGCCTGTCGGAGAGCCGCGGCGCCGCGCGCCGAGTGCTCAGCGACGGGGGCGGCTACGTGAACAACGTGCGTGTTGCCGATCCGGCTGCGGTCCCGGACCGCTCGGAGCTGCTCGCCGGCCGCTGGCTCCTGCTGCGGCGTGGGAAGCGCAACCTCGCAGTGGCCGAGGTCATCGCCTGATGGTGCTCGCCTTCCTTACTGGCGCGGTCGCGTCGGGATTCACCGCCGCCGGACTGACGGCTCTCCTGATATGGATCGCCACGCTGATCGTCGGTTCCTCCGGCCCGTGGTCGGTGGCGCCGTGGCTGGTGAGCGGGGTTGCCGCGCTGGTGGCATTGGGCACCTACGTCGCCGAGGGAATCGCTCACCGGCGGACGCTCGGCCGCAAGCGCGCGACTGGCGAACCGTGGGCCTACCGCGACTGACGCTGTCACTGTCGCCTGCCGCTTACCAATCAGTGCCGGCCTAGACTGGTTTGCGGCGTAGTTCGAACCAATTGCCAACGACCGCGCTTTCTGGTGGTCAGTGGCCTCGCTCCGGGCCGTGCCCATTGCTCGCTGCCTCGGCCACCACCTTGTCGGCAATGTTGTGCGGCACCTCCGCGTAGTGGTCGACCTTCCAGCTGAAGCGGCCGCGACCCTGGGTGACCGAGCGCAGCTCGGTGGCGTAGTGGAACATCTCCGCCTGCGGGACCTGCGCCTTGAGGTGCTGGAGGCCGTCGGCGGAGTCCATGCCAAGCACGTGTCCGCGCTTGGACGTGATCTGGCCCATCACATCGCCCATGAACTCGTCGGGGACGACCACGTCGACCTCGAGAATCGGCTCGAGAAGGGCCGGTGAGGCCGCGTCGAACGCCTTCTTCAGCGCCTGCGATGCGGCGACCTTGAACGCCATCTCGGAGCTGTCGACGGTATGGTACGAGCCATCCACCAGGGTGGCGGTGAGGTCGACCACGGGATAGCCGGCCAGGACACCCTCGGCCATCGCCTCCCGGAGGCCCTTCTCCACGGCGGGGATGTACTGCTTCGGCACGACGCCGCCCACGATCCGGTTGCCGAACTCGAAGCCGGTCCCCATCTCGGCTGGCGCGAACTCGATCACGACGTGCCCGTATTGGCCGTGCCCACCGGTCTGGCGCTTGTACCGATTGTCGATGCGGGCGGCCTGCCGGATCGTCTCTCGATACGGGACGCGGGGCGTGGCGGTCCTGACCGACGCACCGAACTTGCGCTTCAGGCGATCGACGATGACGTCGACGTGCGCGTCACCCATCGCAGTCAGAATCGTTTCGCCGGTGCCGTCCTCGCGGCGGATCTGGATCGCCGGCTCCTCCTCGACGAGCCGATGCAGAGCCTGACCCAGCTTGTCGAGATCGGCCTTCGACTCCGGCTCGATGGCCACCTGCAGTGACGGTGTCGGGAAGGCGAGCGGCGCCAGCTCGACCGCATGTGCCTTGTCCGCCACCAGCGTGTCGCCTGCGGAGGTGGAGGTGAGCTTGGCGACGGCAGCGATATCTCCCGGACCGATGTTCGACAGGGGATCGGTCTCCTTGCCCTGCACGGAGAGCAGGTTGCCGATGCGCTCATCCTCCTTCCGCGACGCGTTGTAGACATGCCCCTGCCCGTTCAGGGTCCCCGAGATCACGCGGAAGTAGGTGAGCCGCCCGACGAACGGGTCCGCGGTGGCCTTGAACACCTGCGCCACGAACGGACCGTTCGGGTCCGGTGCGACCGGCGTGCCGTCGACGGTCGAGCGGCTGCCGACCTCCGCCGGGGACGGAACGTGCTTGGCGATCATGGTGATCAGCTCGCGAACGCCGATGTTCCGGGTCGCCGAGCCGACGAAGACCGGCACCACGCTGCCCTCGCGCGTTCCCTTATGGAGGGCAGCCTCGATCTCGGCGTCGCTGAACGCCTCGCCCTCGAGGTACTTCTCCATCAGCTCGTCGCTCGCCTCTGCCGCCGCCTCGACGAGCGAATCCCGCCGCGAGTGCTCGATCCCCTCCAGCTCGGGCGGGATCGGCGCCTCCTTTGGCGTGCCGTCCTCGTAGACGTTGGCATGCTCCTCGATGACGTCGACGTAGCCGCGGAACGAGTCAGCGGAGCCGATCGGCAGATAGACCGGCGCGATCTTGGGACCGAACCGCGCCTTCAGGGCGTCCAGCGTCGCGTCGTAGTTGGCGTTCTCGCGGTCCATCTTGTTGATGAAGATCATGCGCGGCAGATTCCGCGCGTCGGCAAGCTTCCAGACCTCCTCCGTTCCGACCTCGACGCCGGCCGAAGCGTCGATGACCACGATCGCGGCGTCGACGGCGGCGAGGGCCTCCACGACATCGGCCTGGAAGTCGGCGTAGCCGGGCGTGTCGACGATGGTGATCCGTACCCCGTCATGCTCGATCGAGCCGATGGCGAGGTTGATACTCTGGTTGCGTTTGTGCTCGTCGGGATCCCAATCGAAGGCGGTCGTGCCGGCCTCGACCGTCCCGAGCCGCGAGATGGCGCCGGCATCGAAGAGCATCGCCTCGGCGAGGCTCGTCTTGCCGGCGCCACCGTGGGAGATGAGAGCGACGTTCCGGATCTTCTCGGGGCTGGTCGGCTTCATCGGTGCTCCTTGCGCGTGCAGTGCCGGAGTCGCCGAGGCCGATGGAGTCCGCCTCGAGCGGTCGGAGGCCGGGAGTGGAGCGCCATTATAGGAGGCGGCCGCGGTCATTCGATCGCTGCCGGTCATTGGTGGCAAGCCAGTCCGCACGCCGGATGCGGGACAATGGGTCGAGATGGACCGACTCTCCAGCGCCCACGTCGACTACGTCACCGACCCGGGCGGTTCATCCGACCCAATCGGCTTCCTGCTCGACGCGATCGCTCAGCCCGGTTCGCTCCTGCTGCTCGCAATCGGACTGCTCGTTGTGGTCATCGCCCTCCTCGCCTGGGCCCGATGGCGGCCGATGGAGGGGGCGCGCGCACGCTTCATCGAACGGGCCCTCGGCTACCGCGAATACCTGCCGTGGATCGTCCGGCTGTCGGTGGGGCTCGTCCTGATTGGCTCCGGGCTCTCGCGGGTGCGGTTCCTTCCCACGCTCGACGCCGGCGGACTGTTCGCCGTGCTTCTGACCGGCACCGGCTTCCTTCTGCTGCTGGGGCTGGCCGTGCGGCCGGCGGCGCTCGTCGCGCTCGGCGCCTATCTCGTCACGTTCATCGCCCATTCGGACCTCGTGATGATGCTTGATGTGGCCGGTGCCCTGGGGGTGGCCGCGATCCTCGGACCTGGACGGCCCAGCCTGGACGACCTGCTGCGCGCCGCCTTCCCGGGCGGTCCGGGCGCGCGCGCGGCCACGGCGAACTTCGCGGCCGGCCAGTACGACGATACGGTGCCGCTCCTTGTCCGGCTCGGCCTGGGGGGCGCCTTCGCCGCGTCGGGGATCGTGGACAAGCTCCTCATCTACGACCAGGCGCTGGCCGCCGTCGACCGGTACCAGCTTTCCTCAATCGTTCCGGTGGCGCCGGAGCTTTGGGTGCTCGGCGCGATCCTGATCGAGACCACGCTGGGGGTTGCCATCATCCTCGGCGTGCTGACCCGCTTCAGCGCCATCGTCGGGTTCGCCGTGCTGACTCTGGCGTTGTTCGCCCTGCCCGATGACCCCGTCATCGCGCACGTCGGCCTCTTCGGTCTCTCTTCGATGCTCGTCATCCTCGGCGGTGGGCGCTGGAGCCTCGACCGAGCCGTCCTGGCGCCGCTGGGGGAGCGCTTCCGCCGGGATTGAATGCTCGAGAGTAGAATCGGGGCTCACAATTGAGCACGAGTCGCCCGCATGGGGCGCGGCAGGAGGGTCGATGTCAGGCCACAGCAAGTGGTCCCAGATCAAGCGGCAGAAGGGCGCGAACGACGCGAAGCGCGGCGCGCTCTTCACGAAGCTGGCACGCGAGATCATCACCGCGGCACGACAGGGTGGGCCTGACCAGGACGCCAACTATCGGCTTCGGATGGCGGTAGACAAGGCCAAGGCCAACTCGATGCCGGCGGAGAACATCAAGCGAGCCGTCGAGCGCGCGACCGGCAGCGGGGCCGACGCCGAGCAGTACGAGGAGGTCACCTACGAGGGCCTCGGTCCTGGAAACGTGGCGGTGATCGTGGCAGCCATGACCGATAACCGGAATCGGACCGCATCCGAGATCCGGAGCGTGTTCAGCAAGTCGGGCGGCGCTCTCTCCACCGTGGCCTGGCAGTTCGAGCAGAGGGGCCTGATCAGCCTTCCCCTCAACGGCAGCGATCCCGACGACGTGACCATGGCGGCGATTGACGCCGGCGCGTCGGACGTGGGCTCGCCGAACGCAGGCGCGATCATCGTGACGACCGAACCGGCCGATCTCGAGTCGGTGCGTCGCACGCTGGCCCAGGGCGGGCTGGAGGCCGCCACGGCCGAGCTCTCGATGGAGCCGACGACGAGGGTGGAGATCGGCGACGAGAAGACCGCCAGGCAGGTGCTTCAGTTCATGGAGCGGCTCGAGGATCTCGATGACGTCCAGAACGTGTACGCCAACTTCGACATTCCCGACGCCCTCATGGAGCGGCTCGAGGCCCAGGTCGCGTAAGCGTGCCTGGCCGGAGGGGTTCTCGCATACGCCAACCGTATTGCCGCTATCCAGGACAACGGGCTCTCTCGGCGTCGGCCCACGCTCAGTGGCGGTGGCAGGTTCCCGTATCACCACCCACGTGGGAACGTGAGCGAATCGCGCTTGGTTAGCGCCAACCTGGTTGGCGAATGCAGAAGGATGAATAGGCGGCCCCAGGCAACGAGCTCGAGGCGCTCAGCCCTCGGTTCCGGTGGTGGCGCGCCGTCGGCGACGTGCGGGTGGCCCGGTCGAGATGGAGGGACCTGTCACGGCGCCCAGGTACCCGCTCAGTAATGCGCCGACGTCCGGGACCGTCTCGTGCCGCAGGCGATAGCGCTTCGAGCCGACGACGACCGAGATGAGGCCCGCCGAGCGCAGGGTGATCATGTGGTGGTGCATGGTCGTCTTCGCCACGCCGAACGCGTCAGCTAGCTCCATGAGCGACTTCTCGCCGTCGGCCAGGGCCCGCAGGATGCGTAGCCGCTTCTCGTCCCCGAGCGCCTTCGAGAGCCGCACCAGGCGCAGCGGGGGGGTGTCGCTGTCGGCGGAGATGCTCTCGTCGGCGACCGGGTAGAGGATCAGCATCACCTCGCTGACCTCGAGGGACGAGACGAGCGGTCGGTTCACGAAGCTCGGGACCATGACGACGCGGTCGACCCCGGTGCGCGGCGTGAACTCGACGCCGTTCGTGGCGGCGGTGATGAACTGGTCCAGCGGCAGGTCGCGCGCGAGGTCGCGCTTCGCCTCGGCGTCACGCTCGATGATCGGCATGATCGTCAGCGACTCGGGCTTGAAGACGCGATCGGCCGATCCCTCGAGGACATCGATCAGCTCGGTCTTCAGCTCCTCGCCGTCGGCGTCGAGGATGCTGCGCAGGTAATCGGTCCATGGCTCCCAGTCGGGATGCGAGGTTCGGAGGAATTCGGCCGTCGCCCCCGCATCGCCGCCGACGGCGGCACGGATGACGTCAGGTGGCGTCAGGCGGCGGATGTCGCGCGCGTAGAACTGGACGAGGTGAAGGCGGATCTCGTCCGCAGCCGTGCTGCGCAGGTGAGCGAAGAACGCGGGAAGGTCGCGCGGGGCAGGCGTGTCGTATGCGAGTCCAGCGAGATGGATGAACGTGTCCGGGTTGCCGTGTGATACGGCCCTGATCCGCGCGAGGAGATCGTCGCCGGCACGGCGGCGGGCCTCGGCGATCCACTCGACACCGATCTCGTACGTGTCCGACTCGTCCTCGTTGAAGCACGTGACAAGGGACTCGAGCAGCTCATACGCGGGGGAGACCTCGATGGTCACCGCTGGCGCGCTGTCGGGACGACGCGTGGGAGCCAATCGTCGTACCTAGTTCGAACGGACGGTCAGGCGGCGCGCTGGAGCGCCGCAGGGCGAGCGGGCTGCTCGACCCGCTCGCCGCTCAGCGACGTTCCGGCCACGATCAGTGCATGCCCGAGGCGGACACGCAGGCCGGCGACCGTTACGGTGCCGGCTCTCGATGGCGAGGTCCGCAGGGTGGTCTGGCGATCCCGAATCAGTAAGTCGAGGACGCCAGGGCTGGGCAGGAGCATCATTGTTCTATCCGTCCCTTCGTCCGAGATTTCCATATCTGTCCGATGATCATCGAACCCGAGAGGCATCGTACGAGATCCATAGATCAGTGTCAAGTCACTAGAGGACGCTTCCTTCCGCAACCTGCCGCTACCATGCGACCACCATGATCACGCTCGGCATCGACCCTGGGACCGCCGTCTGCGGATTCGGGGTGGTCGAGCTTCGGGACGGCACCGTCCGAATGATCGACGCCGGTTGTATCCGCACGCCATCCCAGGCAACCGACGCCGAGCGCCTCCGCCAGCTGCTCGGGGCGCTCCGGACGCTGATCGCCGAGCATCGCCCGGAGCGCGTCGGCATCGAGCGGCTCTTCTTTCAGCGCAACGTGCAGACGGCAATGGCGGTCGGCAGGCCCGGGGCGTCGCCCTGCTGGCCGCCGCCGAGGCCGACGTGCCGATCGACGAGCCGGCTCCCAACGAGGTGAAGCAGACGATCTGTGGCAACGGGTCCGCGGACAAGGCCCAGGTGGCGTCCATGGTCCAGCGCCTGCTCGGCGTGTCGCTGGCCGGCGTGCCGGACGACGCCACCGATGCGCTCGCGATCGCCATCGGCTGTGCGTACCGCGCGGTGTCCGCGCCGAAAGGGGTGATCGGTTGATCGGCTCGATTCGGGGTCCGGTTACGCACATCGGCCCGGACTTCGCCCTCGTCGAGGTGGCCGGGATCGGCTACCGCGTCGTTGCCGGGGCGGCGTTGCTCGCGAAGCTGCGGGTGGGACGCGAGGCATCGGTCCATACACACCACCTCGTGCGCGAGGACCAGGAGACGCTCTTCGGCTTCGCGACGACCGAGGAGCTCGTCTTCTTCGAGCTGCTGATCACCGTCTCGCAGGTCGGGCCACGTCTGGCGCTGGCGATCACGGCGGCGCATGCGGTGAGGAAGCTCCAGCTCGCCGTCGTCACCGACGACGCCGACCTGTTCACCAGCGTGTCCGGGGTCGGCCGCAAGACGGCACAGCGCATCATCCTCGAGCTGAAGGAGAAGGTGCACGCGGCTGGCATCGCGGCCGGGGGTGCAACATCGACCGATTCCGACGTGGTCGCGGCGCTGGAGTCGCTCGGTTACTCCGCTGCGGAGGCGCGCCGCGCGGCGGGGGCGGTGGCCGGGACGGCCGGAGAGCTCGACGTGCGCATCAAGGCAGCGCTGCAGGAGCTCGCTCGGTCGCGATGAGCCCGGCCCGAAACTGGACCGATCCGACGGTCGCCGAGCACATCCTGCGCTCGTACCGCGTCTGGGCGGTGGTCGGCTGCTCGTCGCATCCGTGGCGCGCGTCGCATGGCGTCTCGCGCTACCTGCTCAGCCAGGGCTACGGCGTCGTCCCGGTCAACCCGAACGAGACGTTGATCCACGGCAAGCTCGCGTACCCGGATCTGCGCTCCGTGCCGACCGACCCTGGGGCGCCGATCGAGGTGGTCGACATCTTCCGACGCTCCGAGCTCGTCCTCCCGCACGTCGAGGAGGCGATCGCCATTGGCGCGAAGGCGGTCTGGATGCAGCTCGAGGTGTGGAACGAGGAGGCCGCGCAGCTTGCGGTCGATGCCGGCCTCCAGGTCGTCATGAACCGCTGCCCGGCGATCGACCACCCGGCGATGATCGGAGTTCAGGGTGCGTGAGCATCCATCCGGGACTCATTGATGCGCGGACCCCCGATCCGTCGTACCTGCTCCATTAGGTCGGACCGTTCTGGACGGCTCCGCTAGCCACCACTGAGGAGCATCAATGGCACGTCGTTTCAGCACCCTCTCGCTCGCCATCCTCGTCGCCTCGCTGGGCATCCTGCTCGTCGTCGGCACCGTCTCGGCCAATCACTTCGGCTCGTTCACGACCTCGTTGAGCGGCGCCGAGGAAGCACCGGGCCCCGGCGACCCGAACGGCAAGGGCTTCGTCAGCCTGGACGTCTACAACGCCGGGCTCGTCTGCTATTCGCTCAAGGTCCAGGGCATCGAGGCGCCGACCGCGGCGCACATCCATGAGGCACCGGCTGGGGTGGCCGGTGGCGTCGTCGTTGATCTTCGGATCGACCTGGCCACGCGGCAGGGCAACCGGCTGACCTACTGCGCCAATGCGGCCGAGGATGTTGCCGCCGATATCCGTGCAAATCCGACCGAGTACTACGTGAACGTGCACAACGCCACGTACCCCGGCGGCGCTATCCGGGGACAGCTGGGCGACTAGCTGCTCTCTGCGGCCCCGGTGCTGACAGGCGCCGGGGCCGTCTTCTGTGCTCGGTCCCGCTTGAGCACGAGGCCGATGTGCCCGAACGGCGGGCGCGGATCGGAGTAGGTCTTCACCCTCGGGTCCTCTTCCGACTTCGCCACGAGATCCCAGAGGCGGTTCTGGGTATCGAAGCTGACCTCCGCCAGCTGCGGCCATCGATCGAGCATGCGCATGCCGATCTCGTTGACAAGGTGCTGAATCGAGAGGCTGAGGAACTCGTGGTAGATGGCGTTGGCAAGGTCCGCGACCTGCTCGGCGGCGATGTAGCGCCGGGGGTCGGCCAGCACGGCGTGTGCCGAATCGGCATAGCGCCAGCCGATATCGCACCAGATGTAGAGCGGACGGTCGGGGCGCTCGGGAAGCGTGGTGTGCTCGTCCCGCGCGAAGTCGGCGAAGGCGGAGCCCGTGATCTTGATGAGCTGGAGCTCGCGCCGACCTGACTCGTGATCGGTGATCTGGACCGATCCGTCGTCGGCCCGAGCAAGGTCAAGGATGGCTGTCCCGTAATCGCACCGGTCCCGGCTGAAGAGGCGGTCCGAGGCCTCGAAGCCATCTGTGCCGGGAACCAGGGCAGCCGGAAAGGGCAGGTCCCGGCCGAGCATGGTGAGGCGCTCCATGTGCGGGTAGGTGTCCAGGAATGCCGTGCCGACCTCGAGCAGCCACTCCTCGAGCGTGCGCGCGCGGGCGCGCAGCGAGACCGCATGGATGAAGTTCTTCATTGTGTCGGTGGCGACCACCAGCCGGTTGTCGCCCTTGGTGTAGGCGTCCAGGAAGGCTTCACCGCGGACGACCACCTCGATCTCCGCGGCGATCAGCGTGTTGTCGCGGCCGGTGAACGGCGATTCGGGGATCGGCGTGATGCCGGTCAGCGGCTCGGCATGCGTGCGATACACCTTGACATTCGCCTTTCCGTATCGGATCTCGTGCGTCGGCATCACTCCTCCTCGCCGAACAGCTCGACGGCAGCGTGCTTGATCTCTTCGTTGATGGCGTCCCGGCGGTCGGCATCGGCCTCCCACCGTCCGACCAGCTCGCGGAACTGCGGGTTGTCGGAGACCGACGCGATCCGGCGCGCCCCGTCGATCGGTTG